>CAYGXB010000604.1:0-1910 GCA_964353605.1 uncultured Bacteriovoracaceae bacterium | reverse complement strand
TAGACCATCCAAAATCCTAGGGAGAGGAGCGCTTTAGGGCACAACCACGCTCATATCGCCAGCATTATCGAACACGAATGTTAGCAGGCGGCCAAACACTTCATTCGGCCGGTGATACGGCCGGTCAACCGCGGCGAAGAGCACGTCGTGATGATTGTAGCCCGCGAGCAGCGGGTCGGAGCGCACGGAGAAGTTGATTATGGGAAAGGTGTTCAGAATGTCGCCGTGGAGGAAGTTGAGTCCGAAGTCCTTGTTGAAGGGCGCTGCAGCAGCCTGGCTATCAAGGCTGATGCGGTTGGTGAAGTACCATTCCATGAAGTTCGAGGGGCCCTGGTACAGCGCATGGGCGAAGGCGTGGATATCGGTGACTTCTTCCGTCCAGGTGGTGTAGGTGGTCTTCCCGGTCGTGTCCATATAGTTGGGATGGGACGCATTGCCGACCTCGTCGAAGTTGACCCAGGAGTACAGCGGCCCGGTGCCGAGCGCATAGGGTGGCCCTGCGTCCCAGGCGATGAAAACTCCATCGCTCTTGATGGTCCCGCCCATGCCCAGCAGCTCGGCCAGGTCGCCGGGGAAGGTCTTTTCCACCACGTGTCCGCCCTGGAGAAAACCAAGGCTCGCCTCGAGAAAGCTCACGGGCTGGAAGTTATCATCGAGGAAGATGCCCAGCATGGCTTCGTTCGTAAAGCGATAGTCCTCCAGCGCGGGGACGCCGCTCAGGTAGTGGCTCAGGTTGCGCGAATGGAGCAGTTTGATCAGATTCCTGGTCTCCTCCGTGTAGGGGATGTTCCGGAACAGAGTAGCCTCCTCATCCGGGAACAGGTAAGCGTTCATCGCGAGGATCTCTAGGAGGGCCATGGCCTCGGGCGTCACCCCCATGAAGAGGTTGAGCCGGGATTCCTCCCCGCTGCGGATCTTGTTGAGCGTATCGAAGTAGGTCTGCTCGTCCATGGAGCTGGTGCGGGGACCGACAAAGCCGTCCAGCCCGATCAGGCCGGCGCAGTTCATGTACCCGGCGTCTGCCAGGGTGGCAGGGTTGGCGTCGAAGTCCCATCCGGCAAAGAACGAGGTCAGACTGCCACCCATGGAGTGACCGCCGATGAAGACGCATTGCCGCCGCGCCTCCGGGTCCGGGATCTTGGTGGTGATGACAGTCCAGACATCCTTCATGAGGAGCTCGAGGCCGAATTCGGACAGGAACGGGAGGTCTGCGTCGGTATGGTAACCCTGGAAGGTCTTGCCACCGATTTCGAGTCCGTTGAAGTAGTAGTCGACCGCTATCTGTGGGTCAGAGTCGGCTTCGGCCGCATTCATGCCGGTGAGGTCTTCCAGGCAGTTACCGCGGCGGTCGATGGCCCAGACCTCTACACTGCCGATAGTATCGTCCGCCTCAGCCATGGACACGATCTGCCGTCCAAGGTAATCGAAGCTGTTGGCTCCGCCCATATAGCCGGGGATGAGTACGATGACTGCATCCACAGGCTTCGGGAGGCCATCTTCGGTCAACGGCCGGTAGCGCAGGAAGCGGATGTAGTCGCAGTCCCAGCCACAGGTGAAATCCGCGGGAACGGAACCGTTCGTGCGGGAGTAGGGCGAGTAGATGAACTCCTCCTGGACCTCCACCTTCTGCTCAATCGGCACGACCTGCGCAGGGGCGACAGGTGTTTCGGGTATCGGCCCACCGGGAATGTAGCAGGCCGTGGCGAGAAAAAGCGGAACCATCAAGAACAGTAAAAGCGCCATTCGTTTCATGATTCAACCTCCTTTGTTTAGTATGGAATGGACTTCAAATGCATTGCATTCTTCATTATATATTAATCATACCGCAGGGTAAAGTCAAGTCTGCAAAGATAAAGGTGATGTATCAGATCTTGTGTCAGAGGAGGAGAAGGGGGTACCACCTTGAGTGG
>CAYGXB010000603.1:0-1911 GCA_964353605.1 uncultured Bacteriovoracaceae bacterium | reverse complement strand
CTATGCGGGCAAGGGCGGCGTGCCCCTGTCCTTCTTGCGCAAGATACTCTATGCCGTGCGTTTCGGCGCGTTCACCATCCTGCTTTCGAATGATATCACATCCGAGAGCCGGGTCATGTACTACCGCAATATCAAGGAGCGGGTCGGTCGTATCGCACCCTTTGCGCATTTCGACTCCGATGCCTATCTGGTCGTCTCTCCACAGGGGCGGCTCCTGTGGTTTGTGGATGGTTATACTGTTACCGATCGCTTCCCCTATTCGGAGCCGACTCCGCAGATGGGTAATTATATCCGCAATTCCATCAAAGCCGTGGTGGATGCGTATGACGGCTCGGTGACCCTCTATGCCAGTGACCCCGATGACCCTATTCTGAAGACCTATGCCAAGATCTTTCCGGGGATTTTCAAGCCACTGGCCGACATGCCCGTGGAGCTTAAGCGTCATGTGCGCTATCCGCCGGGCATGCTCGCCATTCAGGCCCGCATGTACCTCACCTATCACATGCAGGACGCTCAGGTCTTTTACAACAAGGAAGATCTGTGGGCCATACCGGCCAAGGCTGTTCAGGGCGGCGAACAGGAGATGGAACCCTATTACACGATCATGAAAATCCCCGGCGAACGCGAGGAGGAATTTGTCCTGCTGCTGCCATTCACGCCACGCAACAAGGACAACATGTCGGCCTGGATGGCCGCGCGCTGTGATGCACCCAATTACGGCAAGGTCATTGTCTATAACTTTCCCAAGCAGAAACTGGTATACGGTCCGAGCCAGATCGAGGCCCGTATCAATCAGGAAACAGAGATATCCAAGCAGCTCTCGCTCTGGAATCAGGGCGGCTCACAAGTGATCCGCGGCAGCCTTCTGGCGATTCCTATTGAAAAGTCTATATTGTATGTAGAATCGCTCTACCTGGCGGCAGAAAAGGGACAGTTGCCGGAACTTAAACGAGTGATCGTGGCCTTCGGCAACGCCATCGCCATGGAGCAGAATCTGGATCTGGCCCTGCAGAAACTCTTCGGTGGTGAAGCCGAGCAAGAGCAGGAAACCGAGGCAGCACCAACGACTACCACCACAGGTCCCGTACTACAGACCGACCGCCAGATAGCCATTGAGGCCCTATCCCATTATCGCAAGTCTCAAGAATTCCTGCGTCAGGGAAACTGGGCCGGCTATGGGGAAGAACTCAAGAAGATGGAGGATATGTTAAACGCTATTGAAAACAGAAAATAGGGCGGGCTATTTTGCCGAAGCCAGTTTGTTTAAGTCTCTAAGGAGGAAGGAGACCATACGGCGCAGTGTACACGAATTAGCGCAGGAACTGTTGAAATAGGCGTACGATCCCCTGAGTTACCAGCAACAGCACTTCATCCACCATATCTCAGGCGCGAGCATATCAGCCGGGATGTGCGCAAGGAAAATGAAGAACAGTTCACCTTGGGATAAAAGACCGCCGATATGGTGGCCACTTTCGGCGGATCAGCGTACTATTTTTCCCGAATCCTGAGTTCTCCCCTATCTAGACTACCCCTATTGAAGATCGCGTGCCATCAGCAACGTTTTGCCAATTTTGAAGGGTTCTTTCGAAGATCTCTACTAGCTGAACAGAGAGTCACAGCAGAGATTCCCATAAGATATGATTATCAGGGGTATCCCCAATAGCGCTTTTGTACTTAAGGTTTTAACTACATCACCGTTATTGTAAGATCAAATTTCGGCTGCTACACTGAAGCCTAGTATCTAGTGCCTACTTTTCAAACAGCTTGATGTACTGAGCGTAGCCTTCCTTCTCCAGGTCTTCCTTGGGGATGAAACGCAAGGAGGCCGAGTTCATGCAATAGCGCAGGCCCGTGGGTGGCGGGCCGTCATTGAAGACGTGGCCAAGGTGGGAATCCCCGTGCTTGCTCCTC
>CAYGXB010000602.1:0-1914 GCA_964353605.1 uncultured Bacteriovoracaceae bacterium | reverse complement strand
GGTTCGTCGGCGAGGATGAGCGGGGCGTCGTTTACGAGCGCACGTGCGATGGCCACCCGCTGCTGCTGTCCGCCAGAGAGCTGGTTGGGGTGGTGGTGTTCCCGCCCCTCGAGACCCATGGATTTGAGGGCATCCAGGGCGCGCTGCCTCTTCTCCGCGGATGGTATGGATTGGTAGAGCATGGGAAGTTCCACGTTCTCAAGCGCCGAGGTTCGCGAGAGGAGGTTGAAGACCTGGAAAACGAAGCCGATCGTACGGTTGCGGATCTCCGCCAGCTCATTGCTGGAGAGAAGGCCGATGTCCACCCCGTCCAGGTGATACCTCCCGCCGCTTGGCTTATCCAGGCAGCCGACGACGTTCATGAAGGTGGACTTGCCGGAGCCCGAAGGCCCCATGATGGCCACGAACTCACCCCGTTCGATGGTGAGCGTCACGCCGTCTAAGGCGCGCACGGGATTTTCTCCCAGGTTATAGACTTTGGAAAGATCTTGTGTTTCGATCAAGGCCATCAGTGGAAAAACCTCGGCGTCCGGGCAGTCTGTTTCTGTTCATTCTGGCCAAGGGTTGCAACAATGATCTCCTGGCCTTCTCGCAAATCCTTGGAGACGATCTCCGTGAAAGAGCCGTCGCTGATGCCGGTAGCAACTCCTATCTTTTTGGGCTGCTTGTTTTCGATAATCCAGACCGCCGGCCCTTTCATGTCCGATGTCCTCTTGCTCAGGCCAGTCGCTTCCCCGCCCTTTTCCTGAGGCTTAAAGCGCAAGGCGCTGTTGGGAACCAGGAGGACGCCTTGCTTACGGGATGTGATGATCGAGACATTGGCCGTCATGCCGGGCTTGAGCTTCAGATCGGCATTGCTCACCTGCACTACCACGTCATAGGTGACCACGTTTTGCACCGTCACAGGTGCATTCCGGATCTCGGATACCAGGCCTGAAAAGTTCGTATCCGGGTAGGCATCCACGGTGAATCGGACCTCCTGGCCTACCTTAGCCTGGCCTATGTCCGCTTCGTCCACACTCGTATCGATCTGCATCTTGGTAAGGTCCTCAGCGATGGTGAACAGGGTCGGGGTCTGGAAGCTCGCCGCCACGGTCTGTCCAACATCGATGTTCCTAGAGATGACTGTGCCGTCCACGGGGGAGAGAATCCGTGTATAGCGGAGGTTGGTCTCGGCTTGATTGAGGGCGGCCCGACTCTGGAGAACCTGCGCCTTGGCGGCATCGACTTGGGCTAAAGCGGTCTGCACAGCGGTCTCGGAGGCGTCCAGATCGCTCTGGGAAATGAAATTTTTAGCTAGCAGCGTCTTGTTCCGATCGAACGTCCGTCTGGCATCAAAGAGAGCCGCTTCGTTCTTCTTGAGATTGGCCTCGGCGGAGAGGAGATTGGCCCTGGCCTGGTCCACCTGCGCTTGGAAGGTGGCGGGATCGATCTGTGCCAGGAGCTGTCCCTTCTTGACCGGGGAATTGAAATCGACATGCAAATCTTTGATCGTGCCGGATACCTGGGTTCCCACGAGAACGGTTTTCACGGCGTTGACCGAGCCGGTAGCCGTCACCATGGCTTCGATGTTGCCTCTGTGTATCGTTTCTGTCTTGTATTTAAGCCCGTTCTCATCTTTCTTTACCAGAAACCATGTGCCGAGTCCGACAACAGCAGCAATCAATACGCATACGAGGATTTTTTTCATTCCCTTCCCCCCATGGCCTTCTCCAGGCTGGCGATTGCCAGCCTGTAATCATAAATTGCGGTTATATAGGCTGTCTTGGCATTTATCTCGGTTACGAGCGCATCGGTCACTTCGATCGCGTTCCCGACACCGGCGGCATAACGCCCCTGAGCAAGTTCCCGATTTTCCTGCGCCTGCTTCACCGTGAGATCAGCGAGGGTGATGCGTTCCCCCACCTCCTTAAG
>CAYGXB010000601.1:0-1920 GCA_964353605.1 uncultured Bacteriovoracaceae bacterium | reverse complement strand
CCGGCGGCACGTCCTGCATTTCGGCGTAAAGCTCTGACTGGTTAAGCCTTCTCACCGATACGCCGGTATCAACCAGCGCTTCCTCATCAAACGCCGCGTTCAGCATCCCCATGCACAGGGGGTCGAAAACACCGAGCCTTGCCCTCTTCTTTCTCAGGTGCTCTCCGAGATACCTGCCAAAGCCAATGGCATCATCATATCCACTCTTGTCCGCCTCGGCAAATGGAACCGCATGGCTTGTATCATAATCAATCCTGCCATCCCTTAAAAACTGTTGCAATCTTTGCCGGGAATCGGCGTCTTTGAACCCCTCCGAACTCCACAGCAAGGAAGCGCCTTTCTGGTCCGATCCGTACTTATGCTTTGCAAGGCACGCCCTCAAACCCAAGGCGCCCACCAGCCCGGGCCACGTTCCATCAAAATTAGAGGCGATTAATATCGGTCCTTTATGCTCCCACAACCTGTAAGCAACCTGGTTGCTGTACTGCCAGACCGCTTCTGCCACAACAACCGGCGCATCCTTCGGAATCCTGTCGAATATCTCGTCGCCCTGCCTCTGGCTTTCGATGAAACTGTGGCCAAGTCCGGGTTCGTAAACATGCGCCCTCGTCAATTTCCAGCCTTCTCTTGAAAAAGCACCATGAAGCTGGCTTTCCAAATTTTCCTCAGCGGCTTCGCATACCCTGTTCGCAGAATTCCTCTCGTCGCCGTTTGAAATCAGAACGGCCTCTTTGGCTCCGACTTTCATTAGTTCGGGAGCGTTGAACATGTCGCGGTCATAACTCATGTAATCCCAATCCAAAAACCTGAAATACTTAGTTTTAGATGTAAACTTTTTATTCTTATGCTACATATAGCACCCGACCATGTGATATTCAGGCATTCTGATGATCGAAAAAATAAAACAACCTGACCAGACTGTTCCGTCCAGCCCATCCTATTTCTTTCCGCCCGTCATTAGACTCCTGGTAATCTCCGCGGCCCGCATGGTTATCGAGACCGAGAAGCCTTCGGCGATCGTCATGGTCACGGGGATGCCAAGAATGGCGAGGGGATAGATGGACGGATAGGCATAGAAGCCGCTGGCCAACGACACGAAGTCGAAATAGAATCCCAGCACGGCGCCGGAGATGAAATATATCGCATGCCGCCTCCCGTTCCCGGCGGTCTTGACGCAGACAAGGAAGCCTGCCATGAGGGCGAAGAACATCGAGATCCAAAGGTACCAGAGGCCGCTCATTTCGGACCACCCAGCCTCCCCCCGATGAAATAGCAGAAGCCGAGATAGGGGACGTAAAGCAGCCACGTGAAAACGGACACGTACGGCACATAAGGCCCAGAGTGGTATTGCCAGAAGCCCAGCACCGTTGTAGCGTTCTCGAATATGAACGCGGCCGCCAGCCCGACCGCGGACAGGAGGGCGTAATCGCGCGCCCTTCTCCTGTCGAGCCACAGCACGATGCCGAAGACAGCGAAGTTGAAGAGCGTGAAATACAGGTGTTCCATATTATTACTCGGATTGAAGATAATATATCACCGATTTCCGATGCCATGGCGCCGGCCCTGCGGTGCCGGATCATCCGGCCAAAAGGATGAGAAGGGACCCCGGCAAGTTCTGGCTCTCGGTTAAAAACACCCGCTGCAAGAATCATTAATGAAGGTAATTTCAGACTTTCACATACACAGCAAATACAGCAGGGCCACCAGCAGCCAGCTGGACATACCCAACCTCGTCAAGTTCGCGAGGATCAAGGGACTGGGGCTCCTCGGCACCGGCGACTTCACGCACCCCCTGTGGCTCAAGGAGCTCAGGGAGGGCCTGCAGGAGGACGGCTCCGGGCTGCTCAGGGACAGGACCGGCTTCCCGTTCGTCCTGTCGGCGGAGGTCTCGAGCATATACAGCGACGCAGGGAAGGTGAG
>CAYGXB010000600.1:757-1925 GCA_964353605.1 uncultured Bacteriovoracaceae bacterium | reverse complement strand
CGGTTGATAGTGGGGTCAGAAGGAGATGAGGGGGGACAGCGTTGATTCAGAAGCGATAACTCATGCCGACGAAGGCCTCATGCGTAATAGTGGTGCCTAGCTCGCCTTTGGCGCTGGTATAGGTGTACCCCAGGAGTGTGGCGAGGGAATCCGACCAGTCGAATCCGATATTAAGCCCGATGGCATGGCAGTCGATGGTGTCCCGCACCACATCGGCGCCGAACGTGGTCGAATACCTCCTGTGATATCCCTTGCCGTATGAAGTGGTAGCCAAAGGAGTTATTGTTCGAAAAGATGTACCGTGTGCATATTCATAACCGATTTCGCTGAAAAACGAAGGCGTCCAATTTTTTCCCAGAAAGACGCCCAAGGCCTGTTCCGTAAAGGAATAGGTTTCCATATGAGCACGACTGTCGGTGTAGATATAGTATTCTCCAGTGTAAAGACCATGATTCAATTGCTGATCCAGGTGGATGCTGCCACCGAAGGCTAGCGATGATTGATCTTCGTCTCTGACGATCTCGGATTTGAGGAAAGGGGATACAGTCACCTGCCACCAGGGAGCGGGCGAAAGAACCAGGCCTGGGGAGAGGGAGAGCAAGGCAGAATCGAGCTTATTCGAATGGTCATATGCGGTACCTTCCAACGTGGTGGTCAGCGTCCATTCGAGCTTCTTCACGGGGTCCGTCTCCCTGGTATAGGATATGAAACCAGCAAGATATTGATCGCTCTGTTCATGATCGACGGATCGGTTGATATTTGAATCGTAGCCGATCTTAGCCCCGGCCTCCCACACAGCATAGATATTCGACCAGAAGGGTACGAAGAGGATGACAAGGAAACCGAGGGTTACTCTCATTTTATTATGAATAGAATCCATTCCCTATTTGGTTACCGTCGGCCAGGGCCAGAACCACCCTGTCCTCTTTTGATGCTGCCACCCCGCATGGGTGATCCAAAACCACTCCGATATCCCTGCCGCTTGCCTGCCTGGGAGCTCCACAGAGGGGTACCATCTTCCTTCCGGAAAACGATAATCTTACCAGACGCGACGATCTTGATCTCCTGGGCGATGATATACAGTTTGTTGTCCTTGCCCAGGGATTTCGACCCGTGCACGATGACCTCGACCCCTTCGGCAAGCGCGCTCCCCTCATCCAGCCAATAC
>CAYGXB010000600.1:0-747 GCA_964353605.1 uncultured Bacteriovoracaceae bacterium | reverse complement strand
AATACCAGGAGGGTGATGCGAGAACGATATAGCTCTCCCGACCCGACACGACCTGAAAACGAACCGGGCCCGTTTCCGGACGTATCAATCCATGAACCTGTCCTTGTATTTCGCCGACAGTATTGGGATCGAATCCGCCCGGATAAAGGATACCGCTTTGGGGGAGAACGGTACTTTCCTTTTCGGCCCGGGCCGGTTGCGTCATGAGGATCGTGGCGAGCATGAGCAGAAGGACGTACAGGGCAGGGTGTCGTACCCTGCCCCAGTCATGCGGTGTGCTCCTACCGCTTCGAAGGTGCCCCGTAGCCGGTCCCATCTTTCGCGCCGCTTCCGTCATTGCCGGTGCCATCGCCTGGGCCATATGTATTGCCTCTCTTCTCCACGCTTCCGGCACGTATCTGGTTGGTCTTCAAGCATGATCCGTCGCGGAGCCGCTTCCGGTCTCGAACCTGTTCCGTAACGCAGGTCTGCTTCCCCACGGTCTGCCCATGCATCGCCCCATGCCTGCAGGCTGCAAAAGCAGGGCCGGGTACGACCGCAAAACTTGCCAATATCCCTGCCAGAATCGTTGCCTTCCATACCTTCTTCATTTTTCATTCTCCTTCCAGTGAATTTTATTCCTGGAAAGAGCAATCCGTATGCCAAGCACCCTGATTCTTGATAACATATCGATATTATGTCCATAATTTTGGCTGGCTACCCAATCGCCTGCCCACATCTCACCCGGAGGCGATGCAAGGTATGCAT
>CAYGXB010000599.1:0-1933 GCA_964353605.1 uncultured Bacteriovoracaceae bacterium | reverse complement strand
TGATAAGGAGTAAGATGATAATCGATCGATATGGCGATAAATCCTCTTTGGGCGGCCTCGTGGCATTCGCTGTAGAAGGATCTATAATCACCTGTGGCATACCATCCTCCGTGAATGAAAACAATAACCGGATGAAGACCATAGAGGGGATCGGGGAGTTCCATGGCCAGGGCATGCACATGGGATTGTCCATTCAGGTCATTGGAATAGCTTGTTACGACATCCCAATTCTCCTGTGAACATCCGCACATACCCGCCGGAAGCACAAGAAGGGTCAAAACAATGGTTACCAAGGACACTGGCTTGCACATAACCAAAACCTCCTCTAAGATCCTCCTCATTTTAAGTTTATCGCATATCAATTGCTCTTCGTTTTTGCAAGAATCAAACCAACTTGCCAATACTCAACACATTGATATAAGTACAATTATTGATAGTATGCTATAGCCGTCGTTGGCTGTGAGAAAATAATTGCCCATGGGAATGAAAAAAGATTCCCTCGATCTTTCAACATCTTACCTCATTCGCATGCTAAACATATGCTCCTTCTTTGGGGGGCACACAAATGTCAACCCATGGCAGATAGCCTGATCCCATCGGTCTAGATGGGATACCTGGATATCTAAAAAGCCACCGCGCACGTAATCCCCGCTTGTTTTATCCGGCGTATGAGATTTCCCGGGCAGGTTGCGTGCACCCATTCCTGGAATGCCCAGTAATCAAAAGGATGGTACCAGGCTGTGACCGCGGTGTTGAATCCTCTGTCTTTGCATCCGACGAGATACACGCACGGAAGGAGGTCGGATGGCATGCCCGCATGGTTTTCGAGGGTCTTCTTGATGGTTTCGACCGCCTTCTCTACCTGTTCCGTGGGGTGTTATCAACTGCTTGCAAAACTCGTTTTCCACGGATATAACGGCTCCCCTGTAAAATGATTTATCGAACAGGATGGTGAACGATCCCTGGACATTGGCGATGGAATCCTCAGTAGCCAGGACCACGGCGATACCGCCGATCCCCAAGGATGCCAGCATAAGGCCGACATCGAGGCCGGTGGCAACATGAAGGATGACCATGCGAGCGATGATGACGAGGATGCGCAGGGTCCAGCCGATCGGGGAGAAAAAGAGTTGTCCGGTTCGCTTTTTATCTTCACAGCTTACCTGGCGAGGGCGTTTTCGAGGACATACATAAGCCGCTAGAGAAATCATATGATGATGAATGCTCCCACAACTTCCGCACCTTTGTTCACGATGTGATGCACTGCCTGAGAGTATGTAATGATCAGATAGCATACCCCGTGTGCACCGTAAAAGAGGATGAAGAGGGAGAGCGGTATCCTGAGAGCGGATAGGAAAGACATAGCCGCCTTTAACCGTTCATCGCCGGCAGAGCGTTTGGGCTTTCTCCTGATGCCGAAGTTGATAGACCTTCCCATGGTCACAATGCACACCAGCAAGGCGAGTTGGATGAGGAGCGCAAGCCATGCAATCCCCATGCAGGGTTCGGCCTTGATCCATTCATATACGAGGATGCCCTTGCCCCGCGGGTATCTATCCCTCTGCCCAGCTTTTTGTCTGCGGACATAGGCTGCTTGTTTGCAATAATACCGCAGGAAAATTCAAGTTTGTTTGGAGAATCAGGCTGTGCGGTGCAAGCAGAGCGCCCAAGGTGCAGGGCCCTCCCGCTGCGATTTGCTTTAGCCTGTCAGGTCCATGATCTGCTTGACATGGTGGGCGGCTTGATATTACATCTCACCAGGCGTCGGGCCCGGGTGGTGGAACTGGTAGACACAAGGGACTTAAAATCCCTTGGGACATGCTCCCGTGCGGGTTCAAATCCCGCCCCGGGCACCAGGGAAAGAGCCATTCTATTGATCTTCCGCGAATCGCCACGATTGCATGATTGAATCGGATAGATATATTTATCCCCA
>CAYGXB010000598.1:0-1933 GCA_964353605.1 uncultured Bacteriovoracaceae bacterium | reverse complement strand
CAGAATGTAATCCCCGGGCTGCTGGAGGATGGTCAGGCCGAAGAACATGTTCTGATGATCAAAGGGGTAGATCAGCGGGCTGACGGAAGTGGTTGCTACCGGAAGCGTTGTCGGCGAGGGTTGATCGATAACGGGAGTGGTTCTTCCACAATTTACCGAAGCGATAGCAATGACAAGGAAAACGAGTGAACAGGCCTTTTGAGATCGTCTGTAATTCATTGAAGTTCCTTCTAGCCACCTAGGGGTTTGATGAAACAGGCAAGGTTTTCGAGTGGAGAAGAACGTCCAAATTGCGTGGAATGGACTCGAGCAGATCAAGCAGGTCCCAGCGCTCCAACTTCTCCGCCAGTGCCTCAGGTAAATCAGTGAATGGAACTCCCTTCCGCAGAATATTTGTCTCCTCCTCCGAAAACTCCTCACCCTCCTGATACCAATCCAGCATCCCCTTGTTTTCCGGACATATCCTTTGGCAATGCAAACACCCTACAAGACAGTTGTGCCACGCACTCCTTATCCATTCTGGGAAAGCCACCTGGCGGGGTTTTTCATTCCAAAACGTAATACACCGCTCCGCTCGCAGCAAAAATCGCTCTGCATTGATCGCACCGGTCGGGCAGCTTCGCATACAAGCCTGGCATCGCTCACAGCGCTCCAGCATTCTCGGCTCGCTCCATTCATCTTGCTCACATTGATGATCGGAGCAAAACGCCGCCAAGCGGTGAAAACTCCCCATACCCTCAACATATGTGATGTTATTCTTCCCATATACGGCTAATCCACTACATACCGCCAGAAGTTTCTTCGGTACCGCCAATTCCATCACCCGATACCCTGCCGGCTCTAAGAGTTGTGCCAAAATTCTCTCCACTTGCTTATCTTTCTCCTGCCAATGCAGGTATGTGGGAGGTATCACCAGTGGGATCTCTTCTCCTTCCCAGTTAAAAGTAAACCTTATTTGTGGATCTTTATACGCAACGATGATGATCGATCGGGCTTCCGGCATAACCTGCGGTGGTTTGAAAACAAATCCCGTCAGGCGCTCGCGATAGAATTCCTCGTCCAGGAGACCTTGGTTGTAAATTCCTAGGAGTGCTTCCTGCAAGTCGCGAAGACGTCGAATGGAAACGATACGCCCTTGATACCCATGCGCTTCCAGTTGGTTGATCAGCGCCGTTTTCATATAGGCCTCCAATACAATGGAACACTACCGATCTTCTCACGCTCTAGCTGAGCGTGTTTAGCAGTTCAAACAAAAGCTGGCTTTATTCTCGGGCATCTCAACAGGCCAGTAATTTCGTTATCTTGGAATATGTCTGGGTCAGCTTCGGTGAGTAGATCATATAAAAGCGCTGCACCTCCCACTGCACTCAGTAGCCGTCCGGAAATACGAGAGATCAAAGAAGGTGCGGCATGTCAACCTCGATTGGCGGTGATGCTATTCAAAGATACTCTCATTTTGCATTTCTGAAAAGGCAGGGTGAGCCCATTCTCCAATGCTATGTTGATCATGTACCTGTAACGATCAAGGAGTCTCTCTCCATCTCCAAGAAGCACATCCGTCATATTGAAAAGCGTCGGTCATTGGAACTGGATTGTCGATGAAGTCGGGTTGTCGGCCTATGTAACCAGGATGCTGCATACGACCAGGGCATAAGCGATGATGGCTGAACTCCATAAGACAGACAAATGGGATTGGAAGGGTTGGCACAATTATTGGACTTGGTGAGTTGCTTGCCTTGCAGATTGCACCTGGGGAGGTGCGTGACGAACGAGAACTAACTCGTAGAAATATTCTTTCCCCAGATGTGGTTTGTGCTGAAGAAGCGCCTGCCCCATGTTGCCCACACCGTAGGCAATCTTGCCGAATTGGCTTTTCATCTTACCTCCTGGATCGTCTTAACCTTTGTTAGGAAATTCTCTGGCGGGACCTCTG
>CAYGXB010000597.1:0-1941 GCA_964353605.1 uncultured Bacteriovoracaceae bacterium | reverse complement strand
ACAATGGTACTATGCTTCAATAACTATATCGGGAGAGAGTTTTGCAATTGGCTCTCTTGGTAAAACATTCCTGCATAGCCTTGGCGCCAATAAATATCTTCTCCCTTTTACCAAGCAGGTCGTTGAACATCCGAATGTCTGCTCCGGCAACAAATGCCTTTTCTCCTCCGCCGGTTATCACTACGGCTCCGACATTCTTGTCTCCCTCCAGTTCCTTAAAGATGTCTGACAGTTCCTTGATAACATCTTCGTTGAGGGAATTCACTGGAGGATGAGAAATTGTTACCACTGCTATTCTATCTTCGACTGCGTTGATTATGTGGTTTCTCGCCATATCCCGCTCCTTGAGTATTTTTTGTTTGAAGGGATAATGGATTTCAAAGCGAATTGCTTTTCCGAAATTGCAGGAGACTATAGGCCGAGTTCTCCTGCTATGAGTTGCTTATGATAATCTGAATCGCCTAAGGATGTGTCTCCTATGATCGAACGTTTATGATACAGGTGTAAATCATGCTCCTTGGTAAAACCTATACCACCGAATATCTGATGACCCAGGGTTGTTACCCGTCGGTAGGTACGCCCTACATAGACTTTGGCCATGGAAATCTCCAACCCGGCAGAAATGCCTTGGCTGATTTTCCAGGCAGCCTTGTAGGTGAGATATCGAGAACCGTTAATATATGTCCACATGTCAGCAAAAAAATGTTGAATAGCCTGAAAGCTGCCAATCGGATGGTTGAATTGGGTGCGTTGTTTTGCATACTCTAGGCTCATATCTATGACCGCTTGGGCACCACCGATCATTTGGGCGCACAGCGCAACCGATGCTTTTTGCACCGTATCATGCACAATTGGCCAACCTTGATCCAAGTCACCCAGTATATCGTTGTTTCTCACGCGAACGTTTTCGAACACAATCTCGGATTGTTTGTCTCCAGCAAGAGTTTTAAGTGGTGTTTGTTTGATTCCAGGGCACTTGGCCTCAACCACGAAGATGCTGAGCCCTTTTTCAGGCTGCTTTTCCTCGTTCGTTCTGGCGATACAGAGTAGATAATCCGCGATATGTGCATCCAGTACAAATAGTTTCATACCATTGATGAGATAGTCTTTGTTGTCAGGTTGAGCAGATACCTTGATCGATGAGGCCGTGAAGCTGGCACTTTGCTCTGTAATAGCCATGGAGATAATCAAATCCCCCTGTGCAATCTTTGGCAGGAATGCCCGCTTGAGTTCATCACTGCCAGCACTTATAATCGGAAGACAGCCGAGTATAATAGTTGAGAAAAACGGTCCGGGACAAATATAGTAACCCATCTCTTCAAGCAGAACGACTAGATCCAGGAAAGTACCCCCACTCCCCCCAAACTCCTCCGGGATTACCAGACCTTGCCAGCCCAGCTCCGCCATCTTTTGCCAAAGTTCTCTTGAAAAACCTGTTTCACTTGCTTCCATTATCCTCACGAGCTGTTTGGGACATTCTTTGGCAAGAAAGTTGTGAGCCGAGTCTTTCAGGAGATTTTGCTCTTGACTCAGATAAAAGTCCATTGTCACTCCATCTAAGAGAATATTTTTGAAATTGGTTACTTCCTCGGAAGGCCCAGTCCGCGGGTTGCAATGATTCCCCGTTGCACCTCAGAGGTTCCGGCTCCGATCGGGCCTGAAACCGAATCCATATATCCGAGACTAATCCTGCCCATCATTGGAGCCCATTTGGAGCCGCGTACCAAATGTCCGTACAGACCGAGAATCTCCATCGCTGTGCTCGCCAAGGTGCGGCCAAGCTCGGTTCCAAATAGTTTCAACACGGAAGATTCGAGTTCTGGTATTAAGCCTTGATCCATCATCCAGACGGTGCGCCAGTAGAATCCGTTAAGCACCTCGATTTCAATTGCCATTTCTGCCAGTTTAAATGAAATAGCCTGGAACTTCGAAATAGGTTGC
>CAYGXB010000596.1:0-1941 GCA_964353605.1 uncultured Bacteriovoracaceae bacterium | reverse complement strand
CGGGAGAGAAACCGGATGAATGGGTCTAGCAATCGCGGAAGGGGGTGAGATCACAACCGGTGCAGGCAAGGCACATGGTCTGTGCCAGGTCGGCGCGAAGACCGTACTTCTCCAGGATCTCCCGCGTCATTTTTGTGAGTTTCAGCAACCGCTCAGGGCTGGGCCGGGTAGCCATCTTCAGCTCCTCTTTCCGCAGGGGTGAAATGGTGATGGGGCGGAGAACGGCGATGACGCCCATCTGTGCCAGGTACTCCACACCCTGACGGACACATTCGTCCGTCTCCCCGAGGCCGATGATGATATTGGAAGAGACACGGTTCCTGCCAAAAACCCGCACCGCATCGCGTAACGATTCCAGGATAAAATCAAGGGTATGCCCTTTTCTTCCCTTGCACATCCGGTCAAAGATCTCCCGATCCATGGTTTCGACACTGTATTTCACCTCAGTGACCCCTGCATCCTTGAGCCGCTGGGAGGAATTATCTGCCGGATGAACGGCCACGCCAATGGGGACGTTATACGATGCAAGGGCTTTGACGACTTCCACCACCCGATCAATTTCATCATCGGGCGATACGGCAATTCCGGAAGTCAGGGCGATGACCTTTAATTTCCCCGCTTTCCGTGCCTTCTCCACAATGGCAAGGATCTCGCCGGTGGTTTTGACCTTGCCCTGGGACTTGGGTACTGAGCAGAACTGACAATTATAGATACATCGTTCACTGATGGTGATGTAGACCTGGTCAGGACAGTGGGAAACGACCTCTTCAATATCCCCTTCCACCATCTCCAGATGGTCTCTCTCGATTACCACATGGCCGTTTTTTCGAACCATCTTCAGAAATGAATTCCTGTCGACCTCCAGCCGTACACGGAGGCCGCCGGAGGTAAAGAAGATGGACTGGAGCCCCATTCCCGGACCTGCCGTTGACGTCCTTTGCGGGGGCAGTAAGGTGTCATCGACATCGACGGTTCCGATGGACAACAATTCCGCTTTTATCTTTGCATCCATGAGGGTCATCGGCTCGTTCCCTTATCTGTTATCAATGCCAAAAAGGGTTGCTGCGTTTCCTGCAAGGAGGTTCTCCAGCACCCCTTGTTTGTAGGAGAATCGCCGGAACTCGGCAAGGCTCTGGCCAAGGGGGCGCACCGGGTACGAAGAGGCATAGAGAATCCGGTCCTGGAGGAAATGATTGGCGGCATCGACCCAGTCCTGTGCACCGGGGAATCCGGGGATGAACTGGAAGAAATCGGGGATCACCCACAGGTTCCCCAGCGGTGCGTTTGCGATCATGACCCCGAGCATCTCGCTGGTAAAGGGAAATGCTCCGTGGACAACGACAATCTGCAGGGTCGGAAAGGCATTTGCGACCCGTTGGATGCGGTAGGGTTCAGCATAGGAGATATCAGGCCCCTGCATGAGGCTGCAGGTAAGGTAGAGCACCCCGCCCAGGTCTGCGCATCTCTGATACAAGGGGTAGTTCTCCGGATCATCCACGTAGCGGGGCGGGACCCACCACCCGGGATCGACTGCAATCCCGTTGAAATGCATCCCTTTTAACGTCCGCTCAATCTCCTGCACTCCCGCTTGCACATCCGCACCATTGATGCCCGCGAGAGCCACAGGAAACCGGTCGGGATACTGGTCACGGAGTTCTGCGATGTCATCATTCAGGATGGTACGATGCCCGGCCTGCCTGCCTACCAGGATACCCTTATCCACACCCGCTGCATCCATCTCCTCCAAGAATAGTTCCCACGACTTCTGAATCATGGATGGGGGGCGTTCGTACCCGCTTACCAGAGGACTGCGTCTGGCCGGTGGCCGTGCACCCGGCTCTGATGCCAGAACCTGCTTCAGACTCTTGTACGGGGGTCGTACCCGCGCGTCGATGATCATGTTTCTCCCCTCATCCGCGATATATATTGAAAATGTACCTG
>CAYGXB010000595.1:0-1948 GCA_964353605.1 uncultured Bacteriovoracaceae bacterium | reverse complement strand
GCAATAGATTGTTATTCATGACCATAGCTCCTTTCATAAATATGTAGGTAAGAGGGGACGTACCTAAGTCCCCCTAACGAACGCTATCTGTTCCTCCTTCCCAAGGAGCGCTCCAGGCTCTCAATCGAGGAATCCACCGTGGCACATGCTGCTTATACAGACGGTAATCATCACCGAAGCGACGCTCCAGACCAGGTTCCTCGAAAAGCGGGATGTAAATCAGGTTCAACAATATGAAGAGAATCAACCAGCAGGCCAGCGGAATGGAACCCACAAAAATTGTCTCTCCCAGGAGGATACAGAAGACGCCACTGATCATGGGATTGCGCACATACCGATAGATGCCGCGAACGACAAGCTTCCGGGTTGGGTCCCATGGCGCAAGCGTACCCTGTCCAATCGTCGCAAGCAATGATAAGGTTTTGACCATGAGGATGAGGCCGCAGCCGATGAGCACGATACCAATTACCACGGGTGCCAGGTGAAAGGGTATCGGCAGAAACCAGCCTCTATGCACCGAGCCGGTCCGGGCGATGATGAAGCCAGGAATGATGATGGTCGCCATGACGGGCAATAAAACGATTGCCCGGATATGTTTCAGCTTAGTTGTCAGCATCGACGCAGCCCCGAGAACCCGTTAGCTCTCGCTTCAGGGAAAGAATCTTCTCTACGGCAGGAGCAGTGCGAGTATGGTACTCACGACAAGCGCTATATCCCAAGTAGCAGAGGCCATTCTCAGGGCACCGTAGCCCGCTACGGTAGCCATATCCAGCGCCGCATGAAGCGGCAATATCCAGAGCGCATACCATGCCCACTTCTCGCCTCGTCGATAGCTGGTAACGGAAACGGCCACGATGAGCATGCCGCCAAGAGCCCGAAGTTTCGGCCCAATTCCCCGACCAGGGCACTCATAAGGGTGGCGACTCGCGGATCTTGCGAGGCCATGAGTTCGTCCCGCGGCATTCCTATGATCTGCTCATACGTCAGCCGATCGAAAGATGTGCCCATTGCAATCCACCAGAAGGAAGCCATCAAGCGTGAGAAGCAAGTGATTCAGAAAGAGGTGCTGCAGTTGAATCAGATTAAGGTTGTGGCCACCGATCGCGACCATTTTAACCGCCCGGAGGAAGTCAATCCGAAGATCGAACGGATAGGGCCGAAAGAGGTCACCGCCGGATGGGCCACCGAAGGAGACAAGCAGCTGAGGGACGACTAGGACCAAAGCGAGTGCCGCAACAAACCAGCGTACGAGAGAGATTGAAAAACGCTGAAGAGCCAGGCAGGCCGGAGCGCGAGCAACAGGCAGTGGATGGGGAAAGCCACGTGCTGCACCGCGAAATGTTCGAGGATCTTGCTCTCGCCAGGGGCCGACGGCGGTCCCGACAGCACGAGCATGAGCTTACGTATCTCGAACCCACCTTTCCCGATGAAGCCGAGCGCAGCGATCAGCAGACCGAGTTTGACGAGTCGCATGCCAAGTCTGTAACGGTCGTTCAGGGTGCTCTCCTCCCCTTCACTCCTGAGCTTGCCAATTGAGAAAGTCGTGGATTGCCTTATTCACTTCGTCTGGCTTCTCGATGGGAGAAAGATGGCCAGCATCTTCGATGTTCACCCTGTACGCATCCTTGATGTTCTCGGCCAGATAGATGCCGTATCTGGGCGGGGTGATGATATCATCACTTGCGGTGAGCACCAATATCGGAACATCGATCGAGCTTAACTGTCCCATGACATCAAAGACATTACACGCGCGGAAATCATTGAGTGCAATCTCAGGCCTGCACTGTGAAGATGCCCTGACTTTTCTCCGCAGGCCTTTAGAGTCGTTCTTCTTTGAGATTGCAAAAGTACAGGACATCTTGAGGTAATCATCATAGCTTCGCTCCATGGTCTCGAAGATCATGGGCAGGACTTTCAGCTTTGCACCGGTATTTACCAGTATCCCTTC
>CAYGXB010000594.1:0-1957 GCA_964353605.1 uncultured Bacteriovoracaceae bacterium | reverse complement strand
TTAGCACTACAGCGCAAAGTTGCTCCCGATGCAGGTCCGCATTCTGGTCAAGGGCAGCCCCTTCTTGCGTAACGTGCGAAGCGCCGTCTTGCGATGGCTGACCTTGGCCTTCGCGTTGTGATGTCGTGTCCGGCTGATACGCCAAGCCGCATCCTCCAGGATCGGTCTACGAGCCGACGGCGGCAGCGCGGCGGCCTGGAACCAGGCGGCCAGGGCCTCGCGAATCTGGTTGACCGTCAGGCTCTCCACCGGATACGTAGGGCGATCGTCGCCGTCGGCCCGGTAGGGAAAAAACGCCGGCCTCGTCTTGCACCCGCTCCTCGGCCATCAATTGCTCGCGGGCCTTGTTCAGATACAAATGGCTGACTTGGGTGAGGTACATGTGGCGATGGATCGCCTTCCATCCGCGGACCTCAAAATGGTCGAAGCCCAACTCGTCCTTGTCTTCCTCGAAGCACCGCTCGATCGGCCACCGCGAATACCCCACGTAGGTGAGCCATTCCAGGGGAGTCCCGCCCGGAGCATTGGAGACGAAGAACTTGATCGTCTCCGGCTCTTTCGGATTACGGGCCGCCATCAACCAATGGGCCCGCGTGGGCAAGCCCTCCCGCTGCATCCAGAAACAGATCACCTTCACCTCTCGAACCAGCGGCCCCTTCTCGCCCTCCTGGAGATGAATGGCCGTCCAGGGCTGAGCCCGGAACGCCGGCGAATGACGCAGCAGGTTGCGTACCTCGCTGGCTTTCGCCGCAGTGCCCGCCAGCCGCGGAACAGGCCGTTTCCGGCCGCCTCGAGGCCTCTCCTGTGAGGTTATTCGGTACACCAGCTTGGGATACACCGCCCAGCCGGTGAAGCTCGACGGAACCTCCGCCACATAGGTCTGTCCCAGGCCGTCCAAGCCGTCCAGAAACGCATAGCTCTGGCCGTAGTGCTCATCAAACGTCCACGCCGCCACGCGAACCCCATTGGCCAGGGCCCGGCGGATCTGGGCCAAGGCCATCTCCGGCTTGGAACGATGTACCGCGTCTTGGGGAATCCCTACTTCCTTTCGTTTCGCCGGATCGTTCGCCCAACTCTTCGGCAGGAACAGGTCGCTGTCCAGCAGACAGTGAAACCCGCCCGCCGTATACCCCAGGTGAACGCTCACCACGCAGTGGTCCACCTTGCCGGTGCGCCCGCACCACTGATGCTGGACCCCCGCCGTGTGCTCCCCCTTCTTCGGCGAACCGGTCTCATCCACCAAGCCGATCGCCCACCGATGACCATGGTCTCGCATCACCATCTGCTGCACCCGATCCACCACCCGCTCTTCATCCCAGTTCAACAGGCTGAGGAAGGCCTGCAACGACCGCGGCGGAATCCCCGCCTGCAAGGCCATCGGCTCCACGCTCTTCCGCGGCAGATTCGAGTTCTGACCCCGCACATACACCGCCAGATACGACTCCGTGTCGCCCCGCCCGAAGCAATCCGAAAACTCCGCCAAGAACCGCTCGATTCCTCGCCCAACCTGCTTGATCTGAAACGCATCCATGCTCATCACTCCTTTCAGGTCACGTAACTCACGTGCCTGTCAGGAGTTATCGACCTTGACCAGCGATCTTCTTGAGCTTACTTTGCGCTGTAGTGCTAATCATACACCGCTTGCGTATGATTGCCAACCGTGGCGATACGGTTTCGACCCCGGTCAGCACGGGCTGGTTGCCGAGTGCTTGCATGGAAGCGCGGGGTAGTCAAGACTACTATCATGTAGTACACGGGGCTGGCGGCTGCAGAGGCCAACGAGGCACAACCGCGTGGATATGCCTTGCTATCTGCAAATCGCATTGGTAGGGTTGCTTGGCCATGAGCCAACGTGGATCCAGAAAAGTCCGTTTGGCCTATGGGAAGACGGGGTTGGAGGTTGAGGTCCCGGCCGAGGCGGTGGTGATCGAGCCGAAGTACGTGCCGGGGCTGGCAG
>CAYGXB010000593.1:0-1963 GCA_964353605.1 uncultured Bacteriovoracaceae bacterium | reverse complement strand
CATACGTTCCATCACGATGTGCCCGGGGAGGCATTTTCCCGGGCACTTTGTTTTCCCGTACGCCCGGCCGGCCGAGGCGGCACCGTCATGTGGCCGAACCGCCCTCCGGGAAGGGGCATGGTCTCCCGGGAGCAGGTAGCCGTTTGAATCGTGATAGAATATTCACGATGGAAGACAATATGGGAAATATTGGTTTGACATTGGGAAGGATAAGATAATGGCCAAGAGATTCAGGCCGGACTGGACGGAGCAGGCCCCGAAACCCGGGACCATCCGTTCCATCGTCAAATACGGCGATCCGCATCATTTCAAACACCCCAGCGATGCGTGGGTCAAGATGATGCAGCGGGAATTCCACATGAGCGACGCCGATTTCTCCGTCAAGCAGCACGAGGGGAACGAGCAAGTGGTGCTCGACCGCCCACCGGCGCTGCAGCCCGAGCAAGTAGAGGCCCTCACGGCCATCGTGGGCAGGGAAAACGTGGCCCTTGACGACTACAGCCGTGTGAAATATTCCTCAGCCAAGACCTCCGAGGAGGTCCTGGAGCTGAGGCAGGGCATCTACCGCGAGGTAGCCGACGTCGTCGTCCATCCCCGCGACAAGCACGACGTGCGGAAGATCGTGGAATATTGCGATGGCGAGCGCATCCCCGTCACCGTCTTCAGCGGCGGCTCCTCCGTCAATCTCGGCTGCCGGCCCTACAAGGGAGGCATCTCCCTGGTCATGAGTACGCACATGAACAAGCTCCTGGAGATAAACGAGCTCAACCAGACCGCGAGGGTACAGCCGGGCATGTTCGGCCCCGCTTACGAGGAGGCTCTCAACCACGCCCCCGAGGGCTTCGGTTGCATGCGGCGCTATACCTGCGGACATTTTCCCCAGTCCTTCGAATACTCGACCGTGGGGGGCTGGATCGTGACCTTGGGGTCGGGCCAGGCCTCGACCTATTACGGCGACGCCTGCGACATCGTCTTCAGCCAGGAATACGTGACCCCGGTCGGTGACATCAAGACCCTGGATTACCCGGCCACGGCCACCGGCCCCAAGGTACACGACATCATGAAAGGTTCGGAGGGCACCTACGGCATCCTGGTCGAGGTGACCATGAAGATCTACCGCTACATGCCCGAAAACCGGCGGCGCTTTGCTTTTATGTTCCCCAGCTGGGAGGCGGCGGTGGACGCCAGCCGCGAGATCATGCAGTCGGAGTTCGGCCTGCCCGCAATCTACCGCATCTCCGACCCCGAGGAGACCGACCGGGGTCTGAAGCTCTACGGCGTGCCGGGCTTTGTGGATGCCGGCCTGGAGCGCATGGGCTTCAAGCCCGGGCAGCGCAGCCTGTGCCTGGGCAATATCGAGGGCGACAAAGACTTCACCCGCCTGGTGGCGCGCAAGGTCAAGCGTATCGCCCGGGAGCACGGCGCTTTACCGCTTACGGGATATCCCACCCGCATGTGGGAGCATACCCGTTACACTGAACCGTACATGCGCGAGGACCTCAACGATTACGGTATCTTCCTGGATACGCTGGAGACCAGCGTGACCTGGTACAACCTCCACCGCGTGCACCAGGGGGTGCGCTCATTTATCAAGAGCCGTCCCGGCACCATCTGCATGACCCATGCATCCCACTTCTATCCCCATGGGACCAACCTCTACTTCATATTGATGGCGCGCATGGATGTTGAAGAGTACATCACCTTCCAGAACGGCATCATCGACCGGGTGCTGGAGCACGGAGGTACCTTGAGTCACCACCACGGGGTGGGCCGCATGCTCGCGCCCTGGATGGAAGCTCATCTCGGGAGGGAACAGATGGAGGTCCTGCGGGCCCTGAAGCGCCACTTCGACCCCAACGGCATCATGAACCCCGGCGGGCAACTGGGGCTAGACGATATCCCGCCGCGCAGATAAACCGCGGCGGTATCAAGGATCGCGCAAGATCTCCGGGTAAAGAAGCTT
>CAYGXB010000592.1:0-1966 GCA_964353605.1 uncultured Bacteriovoracaceae bacterium | reverse complement strand
TGAACAGCATCTCTGCCGTGTTGCCTGCCGCCCGTTCCGTCAGGTAAAGATAAATAAGCGCCCCGGCAATGATGAGCTGTATGCTCATGCCGATGGCGCTCGCAATCCTCGCATGCTTCAGGTCTTTGGTAAATAATATCCCTGTGATCGTCAGAACCGGGACAACAACCAATAATGTCAATATATCCATGATCCCTGTCTTGATTATTTACTACCAGAAAATGATAAAAATGATGGCGAGGACAACAGCCCCCGACACAAACACATAACCGTACTTCTGCACCTGGCCCGACTGCAAGTCCCTGATGGCTCTGGCCGTATAGCCGGTCGCCCAGGCAATGCCGTTCATCGTCCCGTCGACCACATGACGGTCGAACCAGGCAACGGGACGGGAGATATAATTGAAGATGATTTTCTTTGTCACGAAGAGATATACTTCGTCGATATAGAATTTATGATAAGCCCAGCGGTAGAAGGCGCCGAACCATCCTGCCACCCTCGCGGGCAGACTGTTTTCCTTTCGGTACATGATGGTGGCAATGCCGATGCCCAACAGGCCTATCAGCACCGATGGGATGGCCACGGCCAGCTCGATATGCGATTCAAACGGCTTTGAATCGGAGGTCACCAGGTCGCTGAAAGGGATGAACCCGGCCACGGCCGATGCAAAAGCGAGGAACATCAGCGGAATGGTCATCACGTAAGGCGCTTCATGCGGTGTATGATGGTACTCCCTGTCAGTTCCCCAGAAGACATTGTAATAAAGCCTGAACATGTAAAATGCCGTGAGGCCTGCGACGGCATATTCAACCGCGAATAATAACTTGTTGTGATGCAGCGCTGCAGTAAGGATCTCATCTTTGCTGAAAAAGCCCGACAGGGGCGGTATGCCGGCAATCGTGAGGCAGGCGATGAGGAAAGTGATGTGGGTGATCGGCAGGTGCTTTCTGAGTCCGCCCATCTCGTTCATCACGTTGGTGTGAACTGCATGGATCACTGCCCCGGCGCCGAGGAACAACAGGGCCTTGAACATCGCATGGGTGAAGAGGTGGAACATGGAGGCCATAAAGCCAAGGCCGTTATGGCCACCGTAACCTGAGACACCCAGCGCCAGCATCATGTAACCGATCTGCGACAGGGTGGAATAGGCCAGCACACGCTTGATATCGTACTGAGTGCAAGCAATGACGGCGGCAAAGAGCGAGGTGAATGCACCTATGTAAGCGACGACATCCAGCGCCGGTGTAGCAGCCAGCGCGTAGATCGGGAACATCCTTGCCACCAGGTAGACGCCGGCCACCACCATGGTGGCGGCATGGATCAATGCCGACACCGGAGTAGGACCTTCCATGGCGTCAGGAAGCCAGATATGGAAAGGGAACATCGCCGACTTACCTGCTCCTCCCATGAAAACTAAGATCATCGACCAGGTGAGCACCGAAAGCCCCATGAAAGCAGCTCCTCCGGGATGCGTAATGGCCGGCCCTGTCGGACTGGTCAGGGTCTTGAAATCAAAAGTGCCCGTGGTGAACGATAATATCAGGATGCCGATCAGGAATCCCAGGTCGGCAAAGCGGGTGACGATGAAAGCTTTCTTGGAAGCGGCAACAGCTGATGGTTTCTGGTAATAGAAGCCGATGAGAAGGAACGAAGAGACCCCCACCAGCTCCCAGAAGATATACATCTGGAAGATGTTGGTGGCGATGACAAGCCCGAGCATCGAGAAACTGAACAGCGACAGGAAAGAGAAAAACCGTTCGTAGCCTCTCTCCCCTTTCATATAGCCGATGCTGTAAACATGCACCATCAGCGATACCGTGGTGATCACCACCAGCATCATCACTGATATGGGATCCAGGAAAACGCCCAGGTCGATGTGCAGCCTTTCGGTAAACCTCAGCCAGACCGTGTTAAAAGCGGTGATCTGGGGGAAAAAGCCATCGACCTTATCAACGAAGAAGAAATA
>CAYGXB010000591.1:0-1966 GCA_964353605.1 uncultured Bacteriovoracaceae bacterium | reverse complement strand
CAAGGAGCGACAAACCGTGACGGACAGGATGAACGAGTTCTTTGCGCGGTACAGCTGAATATTAAGAGACAATAGGACAAGGATACGGGGGCACTGGGTACTAAGAAGAAGTGGAAAACCAAAAAAATCTCAAAGCTCAAACCCCTCCCGGGGTCTTCAGGGGGACCAAGCGTCCGCGGGATGGGGCCGTTCCAGAAGAAAAGACGCGGAGCGGCCCCATCCCGCGGACGGCAACCGCCGCCCCTGAAGGGTCGGAGGTAATCTATGTGGTGCTCATATAAAGTTGGTGGCATGTTAAAATAGTGCGTAGGATAGAAGGAGGGTAGCATAATCCATCGGGTTGAAGGTGGACACTTTCCCTTGCAGCGTCCCGAAAATCTAAACCATTACCTCGGAAAGGAACTATACCAACAGCTCGGTGTAATAAATGATAAGCATTTCGGGATGTGAAACTGGAACACCCTTTTGATCTCGTCCCTATGGTAGTGTTACCGGACTATTTCCCTGCATTTGGGCCATTCCCCCCGCTGATGAGTTACGCTATGCTCCACCTATCCTACCCGGGGTGAGGACAGAGAGGAATAGGTTTCGGAAGGCATTGTTAATGTCTGAAGTCATCCCAGCGCAACCCACATTCCAGATCATATGCATATTCTCTGTATAGTTGTTGTTTCAAGATAGACTGTCAGACATTTCAATCTCCACGGTCTTGCCCATAAATTGACTTTTTCCTATAACGGCTGCTCTTGTTCTTGCATGACTATCCCGGACATGGCTTAGTACCAAAACTCGTGCCACCAGTTGCAAAGTTCTCCAAGGAGGGGGTTAAGTTTTTTAAGGTCTATGCCGATATATAAGCAGGTTCTTCAAGGTTCATTCCCCATAGAACCTCCTCATTTAGCAGGTCGCCAAAGACCTGCTTTTTTTTACCTGGTCCTCCATTCATGACACCAAGAGAAACAAGAGTGACACCTATAAGCCCTGTCTGACCCCAATGGCGTTTCTTTTTCGTCAATCCTGGCAATCTCAGAGGCTGGAGCGGCAGGGCATAAGGTGCCTTGGCTTCGCGAGTTAAGCCTGTGATAACGAGGATTGTCAAGAGTTCCTTGAGTGAAACATATTGATTGCAGGGTCGGCGGTGGCTTAGTCCGCAGGATGTAGCCGCCCCTCTTCATTTTTTCAGGGGCGGTCTTATCCTGCGGACTCTTGGCCCCCCTTGAGACCAAAAAAGGATTGATCTCATATGCCACGACTCCTTTGCCTTTTGATATCCTTTTGACACCACAACCCGCCATAAGGTATAAGCCCGAGGCATGAAAAACCAAATCACGCAGATCATTCTTTTGATTGTGCCGGTGCTCTTTTCGCTCTCTGTGCACGAGACCTGTCATGGGTTAGCGGCGTACAAGCTGGGCGACCCCACGGCGAAGCTGGCGGGTAGGCTCACATTGAATCCCCTCAAGCACATCGATGTCATCGGGCTCCTCGTGCTGTTCATCACGCGCATGATCGGCTGGGCCAAGCCCGTGCCAGTCGACCCCCGCAATTTCAAGAACCCCCGCAAGGGCATGCTCTGGGTCGCCCTGGCCGGTCCCGGGTCCAACATGGGCCTGGCTGTCATCTTTGCCATCATCCTGAAATTTATAGGCCCCGTCCTTTTCACTACCCTTCTCTACCCGATCAAGATGATGATCGAGATCATGGTGGTGATCAACGTGGGGCTTGCCATCTTCAATCTGATCCCGATCCCACCGCTCGATGGGGGCCGGGTGATGGTGGGCGTGCTGCCAGAGAACATGGCCCGCTCCTGGGCGCAGATCGAGCCTTATGGCTTCGTCATCCTCCTGGTGCTCATTGTCGCCATCGTTGCCGCGACCGGAGTGTACGCCTACCTGCAGCTGCGGGTGGACCAGATCACTGATGCTCTGAAGAAGAAGCTGCCCCTGAATACCCTGTTCATTTTCTC
>CAYGXB010000590.1:0-1968 GCA_964353605.1 uncultured Bacteriovoracaceae bacterium | reverse complement strand
TGCTTGATCCACAGGATGAAGTCCGGGTAGAAGCCCTCATTCTCGAAGAAGCCAATTCCCTTGCCGCGGCTCAGGTTGCGGAGCAGGAACACCTCCTGGTCCGCCAACGCCTTGTCTGCCTGGTCGCGGACGTACTGCCGAAGATATGCTGCGATCGGACCCAGCTTAGGCACGCGCTCCGCCGCGTCCGCCACAAGGTGGAATCTATCAAGATCGTTGAGAACCGTCATGTCGAAGGGCGTGGTCGTGGTCCCCTCCTCTTTGTATCCGCGAACGTGGAGGTTCTTGTGGTTTGTGCGCCGGTAGGTCATCCTGTGAATGAGCCAGGGATACCCGTGATACGCGAAGATGATGGGCCGGTCGATGGTGAAGAGGGCATCGAACTCCTTGTTGGAGAGGCCGTGAGGATGCTCCTCCTTGGGCTGTAGTGTCATCAGGTCAACCACGTTGATCACTCGGATCTTCAGGTCCGGCACCTTCTCACGCAGGATTTCAACCGCTGCCAAGGTCTCGAGCGTGGGCACATCGCCACAACAAACCATCACAAGATCGGGTTCCGATCCCATATCATTGCTTGCCCACTCCCAGATTCCGATACCGGAGGTGCAGTGCTTGATTGCGGCATCCATATTTAGCCACTGGGGTTCGGGTTGCTTGCCTGCCACGATCACGTTGACATAGTTGCGGCTCCGCAGACAGTGGTCGGTGACAGACAACAGAGTATTAGCATCGGGCGGAAAATACACCCGCACCACGTCCGCCTTCTTGTTTACGACATGATCTATGAAACCGGGATCCTGATGACTGAAGCCGTTATGGTCCTGCCGCCACACGTGTGAGGTGAGGAGAATATTGAGCGAGGCGATTGGGCGCCGCCAGGGGATTTCATGGCGCGTAACCTTGAGCCACTTGGCGTGCTGGTTGAACATCGAATCAACAATGTGAATGAACGCCTCGTAACATGAGAAGAACCCGTGGCGTCCCGTCAGCAGGTATCCCTCCAACCATCCCTGGCAGGTGTGCTCGCTCAGGATCTCCATGACCCTTCCATTTGGGGAGAGATGATCATCATCCGGGCGCAGATCGTCCATCCACATCCGGCTGGTAACCTCGAAAAGATCACCCAGGCGGTTCGACGCGGTCTCATCCGGGCCCATGATACGAAAATTGCGCTGTTTCATGTTCAGCTTCATGACATCTCGCAGGAAGCGACCTGTCGCTTTGATCCCCTCAGCCGCGGCAGAGCCAGGATCGGGCACCGCAACCGCGTAATCGCGGAACTCGGGCATGCGTAAATCCTTCAGCAGAAGGCCCCCGTTGGCATGGGGATTGGCGCCCATCCGTCGATCCCTTTTGGGGGCCAATTCGGCAAGAGCAGGCCTGAGCTTGCCTTGCTCATCGAACAACTCCTCGGGCCGGTAGCTCTTCATCCATTTCTCCAGCAACTTCACGTGTTCCGGCTTTTCCGCCATCTCAGCGAAGGGGACCTGATGGGAGCGCCAGGAATCTTCGGTTTTCAAGCCATCAACCTGCTTCGGCCCCGTCCAGCCCTTGGGGGTGCGAAGCACAATCATCGGCCAACGCGGCCGGCGGGCGATACCCTTCGTGCGTGCTTCATTCTGGATGCCCTTGATCTCGGCAATCACGGTATCGAGCGTCGAAGCCATGAGTTGATGCATGGCCTCGGGCTCGGATCCCTCGACAAAATGCGGCTTGTAGCCATAGCCGACGAATAGGCTTTCCAGTTCCTCGCGGCTGATGCGCGCCAGCACGGTTGGGTTCGCGATCTTATAACCATTGAGGTGGAGAATCGGCAGTACAGCTCCATCAGACACCGGGTTGAGAAACTTGTTCGAGTGCCAGGCGGTTGCCAGCGGACCCGTCTCGGCCTCGCCGTCGCCCACGACAGCAGCGACAATGAGGTCAGGATTGTCAAACGCCGCACCGTAGGCATGGGATAGCGAATAG
>CAYGXB010000589.1:0-1969 GCA_964353605.1 uncultured Bacteriovoracaceae bacterium | reverse complement strand
CAAGAGATACCTCCAGTGTCAAAGGAGTCACGGTGTCGATGAGCAGGGCCCCAATGGCCCGTTCAAGGCCCGCACCGGGAACTCTCTGGCAGAGCGGCTCTGCCTGCTCGATGCCCTGGCGCTGGCAGACGTAATCCGGAACGAGACGGTCCCTGATGCGGTGGTAACGGACCGTCATCCGATCCCCGCATCGGCCACAGAGAACAATCCTTTGCAGCAACGCCGGCCCTTCCCGCGGCGGGCTTTTCTTTCGCTCGGTACTGTAGGCTTGAGCGTTTTCCCACAGCCGCTTCTGATTGTCCTCGAACTGCTCCCACGATATATAGCCGGGATGGGCACCGGGAAGAAAGGTCGTCCACTCTTGGCGCGGCAGTTTGTGGTAACGAATGCCCCCGTCAGGATGGCGACGCTGTTGCGTCCGGCCATAGAAGAAAACCCCGGCGTAGCGTGGGTTGTGGAGAAGCCAAAGAGTCCGCGAATGAAGAAGGGGCTTCCATACGATCTCGCCTTTGTTCAAGCCCCCGCGAATGCGGTGAGGAAAGGTGAGCCCCTGCTCGCGAAACGCCTTTACGGTGGCCATGGCGGATCCGGTCCGTCGAAAGGTCTCAAAAAACACCCGCAGGCTCTCCTGTACCTCGCGGTCAGGATCAAACACGACTTGTCCTTCGGGACCATACTGAAAACCGATCGGGATCGGCATCATGAGTTCCCCGCGCCGCGCCTTGTTGAGTATCCCGCCTTGAAGCCTTGCCTTGAGGACGTGCAGCTCCGCTTCCGACATCGTACCCTTGAGTCCCAAAAGAAGTCGGTCATTGAAATGAGCGGGATCGTAGAGCCCATCCTCATCGAGGATCAATGTTTCTGTGAGCGCACACATCTCCAGGAGCCGGTGCCAGTCGGCCGAGTTACGGGCCAGGCGGCTCACCTCCAATCCCATAACAATGCCGGCGCGACCCAGACCCACTTCGGCGACCAAGTACTGAAACCCCTCTCGATCGGCGGCCGATGCTCCTGACTGACCCAGATCGCTGTCGATCACCACGACCTGCTCCTGGGTCCACCCAAGCTGGATCGCCCGTTGCCGGAGGCCGTACTGACGTTCGGTGCTCTCGGAATTCTCCATGACCTGCCGCAGCGTTGACTGCCGCACGTACAGATAGGCATTGCGGCGAAGATGTTGTGACTTGATTCTCTCCTTGGAATCACCCATCATGCCTCCTTTTGCAAAGCCCAGACCATACCAGCCAGCACCCGCACCACCTCATCACCGATCAATGAAAGAGGGGATGCACTCGGGGCTGACACCTTCAGTGGCATATGCGGTACACCTCCTCCGACATACTCCTGCCACGACCTTGCCCACGAAGCCATGCCCTTTGTCCTTAAAACGACAAGACCCCAAATCGTCCCTCCCGGCTGCCGACCAAGGGCTCCCTGCCGAAGCTCTTCGTAACGTTCCGTTAGGGCGTCGTTTCTGTTCACGGGAGTTTCCCCTGCTTCTTCACCGGAATTTGGGCCGTTTTTTTTCTATACTGCCCGAGGGCTCGCTCCAGACTCCGGCGGTGTACCCGCATCCCAAAATGCTTCTCCACTTCATCCAGGAGCGCGGGGATCCCCATCGGATGCTCCCCGGTCGAGAACCCTTCGACAAAGGCCAACACTTTGGCCGTGAGCTTATGTCTGCGTCGCGGGCCGCGCTTGCGGGGCAGAAGCCCTGGTACGCCCTCTCGATTAAACTCTCCAGACGTCTTATAGAAAGAGGGCCGTGAAAACCCAAACGAAGCCGCAGCGCGGCTGACAGATCCTCCCTCTTTGTGCACCCTGCGAAGCATCTCGTACTTGACCTGGACCAAATCCCGGGAATCAAAAAAATCGTTGTCGCTGAACAGGGCATCAACCACCGGATGGGTGTTCAATGCGCCGCACTCGCGCAAGGCCTTCTCCTTGAAATCGTTACGCTGGGGCTTGG
>CAYGXB010000588.1:0-1976 GCA_964353605.1 uncultured Bacteriovoracaceae bacterium | reverse complement strand
CGGCCAAACCAGCCGCAGCCTTCAACAATACCATACAGGACACGGCGGCCATGATAGGGATCGCGGCCAATGCTGGAATCAGGGGGAGTAAGGCGGGAACGGCGCTTAGGTATGCGTTTACGCAGTTGTCAGCACCTACGTCGGCGATGCGGAATCTGCTCCGAGAGTTGAGCATCCACGTCTACGACGCCTCCGGGAAGATGAGACCTTTCGTCGACATCCTACAAGAAGTCTCGGACAAGACCGCCGGATTGGGGGAGGAGATGAGGAACTATACCCTCAAGACCCTCTTCGGCCAACGCGCCTTATCCACCATGATTGCCCTCTTTGAGAAGGGGGCTGTAGGGATAAGGGCGTATGCGAACCAGATCAGAGATGCAGGGAACGTGACTGAGACGACGGCGCAGAAGCAGATGATGGCGATGAAGAGTCAGTTGGAGAAGTTGAGGGAGACGTGGGAGGCACTGAAGCGGCATATTGTAGAATCCTTCGCCCCCGATGTCACAAGCGCCGTCAAGGTCATTATCGCGCATATAAACGATTGGACAGAGGCGGTAGATAACAACCGGGAACGGGTCAGGAACTTCGCAAAAGAAATAGCCGAGTTCTTCGTCAAGTTCGCAAAGATAACCGCCGGAGCAGCCGCTTTCGCCGTCCTGACGAGGGTGCTGGGTGGGATTGTGATGATACTTCAGGCGATATTGTCGCCGCTGGGGTTGATCGTGGTCGGGATTCTCGTGATGCAGGCGGCGTGGAAGAAGAACTTTCTTGGCATGAAAGAAGCAGGTACAACGGTATTCGACTTCTTGAAAAAGGATGCCCTCAGCTTCTTCTCTACCCTCATCAACGGCACCTACAAGGCAGTCGCATTCGCCATCAACCAGCTAAATAGGCTGGGGCGGAAGACCGATATAGTCGGTCTGGCTGGAAATTCTTTGTTGGGTGAGTTTGGGGCGGCCCCGACGAGGGAAATGGGGCTTCCCACGCTGACCAACATAAAACCCATCAGGTTACAGGGGGCGCTCCTTAACATGCGAATAAAGGCGCTTCTGGGGACTAATCCGGCAGCGGAACTCGAACGATTGATGAAGATGGACAACGACTTCTACAATCAGATGAGGGAACACCAGATTGATATTCAAGCGGGCTACATCAAGCCGGGGAATTACATCTGGCTGGAAGAGTTCGAGAAAAATATAATAAATGCACAATCCCGTATTAGCACGGGCGTGGCAGCAGATACACTGAAGGACATTTTCGACGCAACGGCATCCTACACGAAGGCATTCTCCGATGGGTGGGAAGAGGCGAAGAAGAAGATACTCGCGGGCGGGGTTGATATTTTGTCCGTCTTTGGAGAAAACATTGACAAGATAAAAGCGTACTTCAAGGGGATGATTCCACCCGAGATAAATGCGTGGATTAAAGAGATGCAGGATTTACTCGACGAAATCAGGAAAAGCAAACCTGAACCCGTCGGCGCACCATCCCTTGGCAAACACATACCAGGAGCACCCTACACTGATTTGGAAGCGTTGGGGGGGAAAGCGATAGGGACATGGATGCGCGGCCCCAACAGCCCCATATTCTGGAATAGAGTGGTGGCGGTGTCGAAGCAGATTGCGGGTAAGTTTGCCACGACTTGGGAAGGGGCGATAGAGGCGGTGATGGGCAAGTTCGAGTCGCTTAGCAACATGATGGTGACTGCATTGGGCAAGGTGCGGGACGAGATGGCCGATGCCTTCGATACCCTCATGCATAAGGGTAGCAGCTTCGTCACCTTCATAGACTCTGTCTTCCAAGCCATACTGAACAACTTCCGCCGGATGCTCGCGGAGATGGCGGCGAATACCCTGTTTAATGCGATGCTCGGGAATAAGCGGGGGAGAGGGACGATGGGGCACTATGAAGCGGGGGACTTGTCCGACTTGTTGCGGGGGTTTGGGCAGATTACGGGATGGAAGGGGCTGGCAGAA
>CAYGXB010000587.1:0-1978 GCA_964353605.1 uncultured Bacteriovoracaceae bacterium | reverse complement strand
CCCGGCGCTCGGCTTAACTGCTTGAATTTGCTGCCTCACGGAATTATGGCGACACACAGCCCGACGAACAGCCGTCGGTATCCTTCCCCATCACCGGCTGGTGGATGGATGGGGCCTTCACCAAACGCTCGGTGCAATTCGACTGAAAATCAGGAACGCCCCTGATTTAAAATACTTTTTTATAGAGGCATATGCCGATCCCGAGTGGAAACAGGAGAAAGACTGCCCCGGCCAGAATGACGACAAAAGGAATGGTATATAGATTCCAGAACGGAAGTTCGGAAAAAATGTACGCTTCGGCTTTGTTTTCCGGATTGTAGTGAACGGGAACCATCGTCCCCTGGGGAACTTGTTTAAATATCCTGATCAAATCCTCATCCGGCACATTCGTCCAAGGGTCTCTATGGAAGTATTTCTGGTCCCAGATATCCTTGATCCCAGGTGTGGCACTGCTGAAGTAATGACCTTCAATCATGTAATCTGCCCTGACATTTAATCGATAGGCATAGGTATGAGATTGCGTTCGCGAACTCGATGGTGAAGCCTGAACGTCCCACATTATCGCGCTCTCCACAATGTATCCCGGTACCGTCGGCCAGGATGCCACGTTCCTGACCTTCTCAGAGGTGGAATATGCTATGTATACGCCGATGCCCACGATCGTGAGTCCGATCAAGGTAAACACTATAAAAGCCTTCCACGCTGTCTTCATATGACTTCCTTTTCAGTTGTAACGGCGATCGTTACTCGATGCATTCAAAAAGAAAACGACTCACGTACCTCTTGTCTCTCCTGTCATCGGTATAGGAAAGAAAGATCCGGGCAACGAAGAGGTTATTGTCCTTCCTCGAAAATTGAATCGGCTCTTCCGGCGAATAGAGATTCCCCTTCTTATCCTCGCGGCTGGGATCCTTTAAGAAGGAATAGGTCATTTTGTTAAAATTCAGTGGAGCCATGCGATCGGTATACGCCGCGTCATAAAAAACTCGCATCGTTTCAGCTACTGGAATGTTCGCGATAGAGTACCGCATCAATTTTCGTCTCATGGCCTGCTTGAGCAAGTCCGGTGGGACTCCCTCCATCATCGCCTGATTGGTCAAAGCAGGATCAATCAAGGTCATGAGGGAGTCAAAGTCGCACTTCTGCATGGCTGTGAAGATCTCCTTCACGAGCTCGATGGATGTATCTCGAACCACCGGCTTGAGATCAACGTGATTATGTTCCACCCAAAGGGGTCGAACGCTCTCCCTCGGCAGCGCGATATCAATGGCCAATGCCGTCAGATAATTGTTCCAGTGCTCGAGGTCGGCGGCCCGAATCGTCTTTGCTGCAAGTATTGTTGTTTTAGGCGGATTTCCAACGATCTTCCTCACCTCGATATCGCAATAGGCCGATTCCTTGTTCCCAAGCTGCGTCCTGATCTCGACCGTTCGAGATTTAGCATCCAGAAACGAGGTCAGATTGAACTGATAGCACCAAACGCCAAAAACGCTCCCCGTCTCGTGGACCAACAGATCATCCACAAGAATTTTCACATCCGTCGCCACAGGGTGCAGGTAGACGATGATGGACGTCTGTTCCCGATTCGCCTCAGCAGGAGTCTGTGCCGGAGCCTCCACCTGTAAACGAAAGCAGACGGCACAGAGGATAAATAATGTCGCTCGAATCATTCCCAATACGCGATCATTGGGAACTGTTGATACGCCGCTACGTGCCATAGTGCCTCCCTCGTACTTTCAGCTATTCGTTATTTGATCTGACGAGACCACTTTATCTCACATCAAAAGATCTGATGCTGAAGAAATTCACGTACGTATCGCTGGTTTACCTGTCGGCGTACGTCAGCGTGCGTCGGCGGCTGATTTCGCTGCTTTTCCCTTTCTTACCGCAACTGCATACTGCACAGATCAGGTGGACGAAGATACCTGTCCTGCGCAAATATTATCTGTGTCGGATAAGTGGTTGAATCTCAAGCGGC
>CAYGXB010000586.1:0-1979 GCA_964353605.1 uncultured Bacteriovoracaceae bacterium | reverse complement strand
TTTTAAAAGAACAGCAGCTCCATATTCCTATGAATTTCGATCCTCGACCTTCACCTTTCTGAAATATCAGCATGGCTCTCATGGATTTAGGACAAAGGCATTGACACACACCATATGCTATGGCACATGTCTAGAAGATTTAGTTCAATTCAATATCAATGGTCAGGACAGTATATGTCGGAGATCATAAGATTCGGGGTCTCGCTCGATAAGCGCTTGCTTAACAGGTTTGATCGACTCATAAGAAAGAGGAGTTATACAAATCGCTCTGAGGCTCTCCGTGATCTGATTCGCCAAGAGATGGTCAAGAATGAATGGGAAGAGGATCAGGAAGTCGCTGGGGCGATAACCTATATTTACGATCATCATAAGCGAGATTTATTGAGCAAGCTCACCAATATTCAACATACGTATCAGGAGATCATCTTCTCCACCCAGCATATTCATCTGGACCATAATACTTGTCTGGAAATCGTTGCCGTGCGGGGGAAAGCAAAGGAAGTGCAGGAACTCGCCTATGCGTTGAGATCCATCAAGGGCGTCAGGCATGGAACCCTGAGCATGACGAGTACGGGCAAGGCCATCGAATAGCCGGCGTCCTTATACTCCACCCCCCTGTCGATGTCCGCGGTTGCTCATAGAAAAGACAACCTTGGAGTGTGTCACAAAATTGCGATTGGTATTTTAATATTGCTACGATTATTATTTTTGTGTTACTCTTGCGGCTGTCTCTTGATCGAGGTTCTTATCAGAAGAGCGTATGGTGCATTGCATGAGGGTTTCGATTTGAGACGCAATACATTTCGAGGAGGTACTTCATATGCACATGGCCGATGCCTTGATCTCACCCGCCATAGGCGGCGCTATGTGGGCCGCAACGGCGGGGCTCACGGTCTACTCCGCCCGCAAGCTGAAAGATGATCTCGAAGAACGCTCAGTGCCACTCATGGGTGTCCTGGGCGCCTTTATCTTCGCCGCCCAGATGATCAATTTCACCATTCCGGCCACCGGCTCCAGCGGCCACCTGGGCGGGGGTATGATCCTCGCTATCCTCCTCGGTCCCTATGCGGCCTTTCTCACCATGGCATCTGTGCTCACGGTACAAGCGCTGTTCTTCGGCGACGGCGGCCTTCTGGCGCTCGGATGCAATATCTTCAATCTCGGGTTCTGGCCCTGCTTCGTTGCTTATCCCTTAATCTATCAGAAGATCATCGGGAGCAAACCGACACAGCGACGTATACTCATTGGTGCAACGCTCTCCGGCATCTTCGCTCTCCAGCTCGGTGCCTTCGGGGTCGTGCTCGAGACACTCTTCTCCGGCATCAGCGAATTGCCTTTCGCCACCTTCGTCCTCCTCATGCAGCCCATCCATTTGGCGATCGGCATCGTCGAGGGGCTTGTCACGACCGCCGTGATCACCTTTGTCTGGAAGGCCAACCCTGAGCTCGTTGCCTCAGAGTCTTCTTCACGAGGAATCCTTTCCTTGAAGCAGGTCCTGGCAGGGTTAGTCGTTATCGCGCTCTTCACCGGGGGCGCGTTGTCCTGGTTCGCCTCAACCCATCCGGACGGCCTCGAGTGGGCCATGTTCCATACGGCAGGCAAGGAAGAGCTCAACACCCCGACAGACAGGATTCATGCATACACCGCCCGCATCCAGGGAAAGACCTCCATTCTCCCCGATTACGGGTTCCAGGAGAACTCGCCTGCCGGAAAAGCCGAAAACACACAAGCAACAACAAGTGAATCCTGGCCCTGCATCAGCGCAGGGACTACTGTGGCTGGCATAACCGGCGGCATTTTGACCCTGGCCCTGGCCTTGTGCATCGGCATGATCCTGCGCAGATTCAGTCGATCCGACTGAAAAAGGGGAGCCTTGCCTTGTACCTGACCGGCGCCATTCCTTTGAGGCTCATGTGACCTGATTATGGCGAGGATAGAATCCGCCCTGCTCTCCCTCGGATCCTTGAACGAGCTGGCAG
>CAYGXB010000585.1:0-1980 GCA_964353605.1 uncultured Bacteriovoracaceae bacterium | reverse complement strand
GGGGGGGGGCGGGGGGGGGGGGAAAGGGGGGGTTTTGTGATGGAAAGGGTTGGGGGAGGATGTAAGATGCGGGGATAGTGGCCATTCTCTATTCTGGTGTAGAAGGCGGTTTTTGAAGGAGAATAGGAGCGATAACGGGGATCGTTGCCAGATTGGGGTGGTTTCCCTCGGGATGGACGCATGGTACTGAAAAGAGATATCGAAGCCTTCAAGCGAGACCTCTTAGGTTCTACCTCCCTCGATAATTTGACCAGACGCTATATGCTCCAGGGGACGCCGTTTGTCTTCCGCAGGAATCCCGGCGTCTATGATGAGCTTAAGGGAGCACTTTCAACAGAGCTGGCTGTCGGGCCGGATAATGTTATTGTTATCGGTAGTGCGAAGTTGGGCTTCAGCCCTGCACCTGACAAGTTTCCCAAGGCCTTTACCTTAGAGTCTGACGTCGATATCGTGGTTGTTTCCATGGAGTTATTTGACGCGGCATGGCTCGATCTGCTTCGGTGGCATGATTCGCCAAAGTGGCAGATGCCTCCCCATCGGCGAGAGAAGATTTTGGAGCACCACGAGGCGAGCATATACTGGGGTCATCTCTGGCCGGATTTGCTTTTCTCGTTCAGCGAGACAGCTTCACGTTGGGTCAGGGCTCGACGAGATTTGTCACGTATCCCGGCCCTATCGCCTTTCAAGGTGAGTGGGCGGCTTTATAGGACATGGGACCATGTAATGCTGTATCACAGCGGCTCACTGCGCAAACTCCGTGCCCGGTTAGGCTGAATTGGAGGAAGGCGAATGAAATGGGACCCGAGTAATCAGAGCGTTGCTTGGTTCAGGAATGAGGCGAAGAAAGGAACGATTGATCTTGCGGCGTCCATTCAGCGTCGTCCAGTTTGGAGGCTGAAACAGCGTTGCTACCTGATCGAATCGATTCTGCTTGATGCCCTGATTCCGGAGATATTCATTCACCGCAAGACGACCGCTAAAGGGGAAGAACATTATACTGTCGTTGATGGCCAGCAGAGAATCCGGACTATTTTGAAATTCATCGGGTTAGACTCTGACAAGGAAGATAACGGCTTTAGTTTGATCGAACTTGAAGAGGACTCACCCTTCTATGGGAAGGCATTCGCTGAGCTTGATGATGAAACGAAGAAGGCGTTCTTTGCCTATAGCCTTAGTGTGCGGTTCTTGGCAACCAGGAATGCTGAGGAGATACGGGACATGTTCATGCGGTTGAACCGCTTCTTGTCCCCACTCAAGCCTCAAGAACTCAGAAATGCGCGTTACACGGGAGCCCTCATTGTGCTTGCCACTGAGTTGGCGAATGATAATTACTTCGCGAAGAATGGGATCGTGACTCCTGCAACAATCCGCCGGATGGGGGATATTGAATTCGTAAGCGAACTTATCTTGGGGTGCATGTATGGGCCGCAAGATGGCTCGCCATTGAAGATTGATGAGGCTTTTGAGGAGCACGAACAATATCGGGACCAACTGCCGGATGAGACGCGTGTGAAAGGCAGATATGAGGCGACCTTGGGGATTATCCAGCGTGTATTTCCAGAACTCGAAGCGACTCGATGGTGCAACAAGCATGATTTCTATAGCCTTTTTGTGGCTGTGGCTCATTTGCTGCGTGAGGGTCGGTCATACTCTAACAAGAAGAAAGAGTTGGCCAAAGTTCTGGGGAAATTTACCATTAATGTGAGCAAGTATATCGAGGACGAAGATGTGAAGGTTCCGCCCCCGGCGCGGAGGTATGCGCGAGCCGTTCAGAAAGGTCCCCAATCAAAGGGTAGGCGTGGGGTGCGTCATCAGGAACTGCTGAAGATTCTGGATCCATTTTTTACGGTGGCGAAGCGCGCATGAGAACGATTCGCACCAGAGACTACTCGTTGTACCTGTGCGATGCGGTCGAGTGGCTGCGCCATCGCAAGGCTAACTCGATCCATGCCGTCGTAACGGACCCACCCTATGGTCTCT
>CAYGXB010000584.1:0-1985 GCA_964353605.1 uncultured Bacteriovoracaceae bacterium | reverse complement strand
TTTACCTCCACATATCGCGGAGCGCATAGCGTAAATTTTTTAATTAATGGGCCGCCCTTGTGTTCCCCTTTCGGCCACCTCAATTTCTACTGTGCGCCCGCGCCCTTCAAATCCGCTGATCGATCAGCATCAATTTTATATTTCTTCAGAATTGTTTTCTGTGCCTCATTGATTTTATTTCGTTCCAGCACGATTTGGTTTCCCCACTCATCCATAATCACGTGGTACGTTCCTTCGGCACCTTCAATGGCTTTCACCAAATCCTCGATGCCGGCAATCGTTTTTCCGTTGACACGGGTAATAACATGGTTCTTGAATTCATTATAACCCGCGGCCAGTTCGTCCCCAAGGATTTTGGTCAATACTATTACCTGTCTTCGCTCATCAGAAAGCTTCCCGTAAGAATAGTAATTCACAAGATGGACCGGAGCCTTTCTCATGTCATCCCATGTATCGAGATAGTTCAGGGTCAGGGGCTGAAATACCAGGGGACCAAGGATATAATATGTCGGCACCTTGTCATACTGCGAATGCGGAACGAGGAGCAAGGAACCGATCGGTGTATGCAGCGTCATGTGCACATTCATTCTCTTCCCGTCCCGCAAAATGCTGCATTGGAGTGTTTCACCCATGGATTTCGTGTGTATCAGATGCCTAAAATTTATCCGTTCAATATCTCGGTACCGTATCGTGCCGTCATTTGCGATCGGTATCCCCTCAACGGAGAGGATGACGTCGCCTGATTTCAGCGTACCATGGGCAGAAGTTCCAGGGATAACATATGTTACCATTACTCCCGTTTCCTTGTCATTCATCTGCACCTGGGCCCGGAGACTCGCATTTTCCATCTTCTGCATGTAGATCCCCAAACCCGGGATCCCCCCATGGCTGCCAACTGCAATATCTTTGAGGAAATGGTTGACGATCGGGACAGGAATCATGTAGCCAATGTTCTGTACGACGAAATATCCTTGAAAGGCTATCCCAACTATTTTTCCATCTTTTATGACAGGCCCGCCGCTGCTGCCCGGGTTAATGGCAGCGTCAATCTGAACCGTGAGCAGTTCCACTCCGCTGTGCACGTATGTATCTTGCTCAATGCGGGAAACCACGCCTTCGGTAATGCATAGTTCTTCTCCGCCCATGGGGAATCCATAGACAGCAACCTTGTCCCTCATCCGCGGCAGGCCCCCCAGCGTAAGCGGCTTAACCCCTGCAAAAAACGAATCATCGCTCACCTTCAAGATGGCAAGATCACATTCGTGGGCAACTGCCTCAACCTCGGCATTGAATTTCTTCGCCTGCCCCGCACGTTTTACCTGGATAAAGGTCTGATCTGCCACCAAATGGGCGTTGGTCAAGACCCTGTTGCCGCTGATAATGCATCCGGAGCCGTATTTCTGTCGCTGCCCCGAGAGTTGCCAGGGCATATCGTAATCGTATGCAGTATAGGTGGTGTAAACTTTTACAACCGCTTCATCAATATCTCGCTGCGCGTATGACGGGCCGACCAAAATCCCCGCAAACACGAGCACTATCAATGCGCAAACAATGGTCTTCATGTTCCCTCCTTATCAATGCCTGGATACCAATAAGAAACAAAAGCCTTCAAGGGGTTTTGCACCCTTGGAGGCTCCATATCAATCCCTTGCGGAAACCCTTCTCATAACTCCCTCCAGAAGGTTCGAGGTAGACTTTGGGGTCACACCTTCATTTGTCAATTATTTAGCCTCTACTGCCTGGGGTGCGTTCTCCTAGCTCCCCCCCGCCGCATTGGGTGTCAACTCTTGCGGGCTATAGTCCCGACTCCTGTTGGGAGATGTCGCCCCACCAGGCGTTGCATCTGCTGTTATGCGCCCGTTGGGTGGTGCTCCACAGCATTCTTCCACCCACATTTACTCACCCGTGCCTTTTAATTGTTCCGGAGTGCGTTCCTCAAGCCAAAGCTTACAAATATTCTTCCAGCCGACTCTGCGCCATTTTTT
>CAYGXB010000583.1:0-1989 GCA_964353605.1 uncultured Bacteriovoracaceae bacterium | reverse complement strand
CTGCCTCTCGGCCTCGAGCTCAGTCCTCTCGGTGATGACGTTACCGGAGCCCGACTCCTTCTCTACCAGCTTGACTCCCTCGAAGCCAGTCTGGGTAGAAATGATAATCTCTACGTTCTTGTATCCGACGCCCTTGATCGATGCCTTTTCGTACATGTAGTTAGCGGCACCGGCCATGCCTACAAGGGCCATTGCAATAATCACCAAAACAGCTATCTCTTTTCTCATTTCTTTCCCACCTCCTTGATTTCCCATCAATGCATAGGATCTGAGGCCTCCGCAGAGGTCTATGATCCTGGGCACGCCCCGACGAGAGGAGGGCATCATCGTCCGCAGAAGTTGAACCTGCCAGGCTTTGCCACCGCCTCCAGGCAGTGACTGCTTGTAGCAGACAGGACGACCTCCATAGCCCTCTTCGTTATATGGGGTACCTATATGACATGATTCACGGCTGATATTTGAGCGTTTTGCTCAGGATTTCCGCTACGGGATTTGGAATCGATAGCCATGGAACTGCCATTCCCGTGATGCCAGCAAAATGATGATAGAATTGGATGCTCCGGTCGGGATTTGAACCCGAGTCTTCGGCTCGAAAGGCCGGAATGATTGACCGGACTACACTACCGGAGCACTGTTCCTGCAAGGCCGGCCCTGCAATATAGGCTGCAGGCCCGTTGGACATGGCCCGATCAGATATATCTACGTTTCTGGTGCGCATCAGGCAGAAATAGTCCCGGGCGGATTCGAACCGCCGTCGCGGGCTCCAAAGGCCCTCAGGATTGACCGCTACCCCACGGGACTGCGAGCATTGATTTGCTTCCTGGAACCGGGGTAAGGGTTATCCGCATAAGATATATATGGCCTTTCCCGGAGGATCAAGGAGAAGAATGAAGCTGCTCACCAGGACCCACATCAGCCAGCGCAGGCTAATAGAGATCTTGAGGGTGATCGAAGGCGCAGACAAACCCATCGGAGCGAGAGCGATCTCCGATTCGCTCTGCCATCGAGGCTACGACCTGGGTGAACGGGCTGTGCGGTACAACCTTCACATTCTTGACGAGCTCGGTTTCACAAAGAAACGGGGATTTAGCGGCCGGGTGCTCACTCCTCTGGGCACAAGAGAGCTTGACGATGCCCTTGTGGACGATCGTATCGGATTTGTGAACACCAGGATTGAAGAGTACATGTTCAGGACCAGCTTCGACCCCCTGACCGGCCGGGGAGATGTGATCGCCAATATGAGCATCATAGGCAAAAATGACTCGGAGCGGGTCCAAGAGATCCTTTCCGATGTCTTCTCAGCCGGGTATTCCGTGAGCAGGCGCGTTCTCCTTATCGAAGAAGGGGATGGCCTCTCTTCCATGGAGATCCCTCCGGGGTGCCTGGGGGTAGCAACGCTATGCAGCATCACCCTTGACGGCATACTCCTGAAGAAGGGCATTCCTGTTGTCACCAGCTTCGCGGGGGTCGCGGATGTCCGGGCAGGCCGGATGGCGGAGTTCATAGATCTCATCGCCTATGCCGGCTCGTCCCTTGATCCCATGAGGATATTTATGGCGCGCAGGGTCACCGGCGTCGCCGAAGCAGTTCACAGAGGATCGGGGAGAGTGCTGGCAAATGTGAGGGAGATTCCGAGCGCAGCCGCAGAGCAGGCAGAAGACCTTCTCGCGCAGTTCAGGGCCGCGGGCTTTGCCGGTCTAATCAGGATGGGAGAGCCGGGAGAGCCAATCCTCGGATGCCCTGTCGGTTCGGGCAAGATCGGAATAGCCTTCTATGCAGGCGTAAACGGGGCAGTGGCTGCAGAGGAACTGGGGGTGGAGATCAAGACTGTGCCCATATCCATGATGCTGGATTATTCCAGGACCAGAGAGCTGGGATAAGGTTTTATAGGGCATCGATCTCCTCAATAAAAGTCACGTTTACACATGAGGAAAGAAGATGGATTTCAGAGTGGTAGTATCAGATCCAAAGACCGGAAAGGCCTATCAG
>CAYGXB010000582.1:0-1989 GCA_964353605.1 uncultured Bacteriovoracaceae bacterium | reverse complement strand
ATCTTCGTCTGGTCTAGAAAAGTGAAAGGCAGGGTCGGTTATTGCGCCCTGCCCTTTCCTTTTTATTTCTTGTCCCCTTTTACCTCTTCGAACTCCGCATCCACGACATCCTCGTTCGGCCGCTGAGAGGTGCCGGCACCACCGGCATTCTCCGCTTGGGCCGAGCCACTGCCCCCGGCCCCGGTAGCCGATGCATACATGGCCTCGGCTAGCTTGTGTGATGCGGCCGCCAGCTCATCGATCTTCTGATTGATCCGCTCCGTATTCTCGCCCTTCATGACATCCTTGAGGTCCATGATGGCCCGTTCGATATTCGCCCGCGTCTCCGCATCCACCTTGCCGCCGTGCTCTTTCAAGGTCTTATCGGTTGCGTAGACCAGACTGTCGGCCTTGTTCTTGGCCTCGACCAAGGCATGCCGCTTCTTGTCCTCGACCTCGTGTTCCTCGGTCTCCCTGATCATACGGTTGATGTCCTCCTCGGTCAGGCCTGAGGAACTCGTGATCCGGATGGACTGCTCCTTGTTCGTGGCCCTGTCCTTGGCCGAGACATGGAGGATGCCGTTGGCATCGATATCGAAGGACACCTCGATCTGTGGAATACCCCTCGGTGCGGAGGGGATACCCACCAGATCGAACTGCCCAAGGAGCTTGTTGTTATTCGCCATGGGACGCTCGCCCTGGAATACCCTGATGGTGACCGCGCTCTGGTTGTCCTCGGCAGTTGAAAAGATCTGCGACTTCTTGGTCGGGATCGTCGTGTTCCGCTCGATGATCCTCGTGAAAACACCGCCGAGGGTCTCAATCCCAAGGGAAAGCGGAGTTACGTCGAGAAGGAGGACATCCTTCACATCGCCGCCGAGAACACCGCCCTGGATGGCTGCGCCGATTGCGACGACCTCATCGGGATTGACTCCCTTGTGCGGTTCCTTGGCGAATATTTCCCGCACCTTATCAACTACCTTGGGCATTCTCGTCTGACCACCAACCAGGATAACTTCATCGATGTCCTTTGGGGTTATTCCTGCATCGGCAAGGGCCTTTCTGCAGGGCCCTTCCAGTTTCCCGATGATGTCCTCCACGAGTGCTTCTAGTTTGGCCCTGGTGAGCCGCATGTTGAGGTGCTTCGGCCCGGTCTGGTCCGCCGTGATGAAGGGCAGGTTGATCTCCGTCTCCATCATGGACGACAGCTCGTGCTTGGCACGCTCAGCAGCCTCCTTCAGCCTTTGCAGGGCCATGCGGTCCCTGCTCAGGTCTACCCCGGTCTCCTTCCTGAATTCGGACACGATATAATCGATGATGTGGTTGTCGATATCCTCTCCGCCCAGATGGGTATCGCCGTTGGTAGCCTTCACCTCGAAGACCCCGTCCCCGATCTCGAGGATGGAGATGTCAAAGGTCCCGCCGCCGAGGTCGAAGACGGCCACTGTCTCTTCCTTCTTCCGGTCGAGGCCGTATGCCAGGGCCGCCGCCGTAGGCTCATTGATGATGCGCTTCACATTGAAGCCTGCTATCTTCCCGGCATCCTTGGTGGCCTGGCGCTGGCTGTCATTAAAATAGGCAGGCACCGTGATGACTGCGTCCTCGATCTTCTCTCCCAGGTAGGCCTCGGCATCCATCTTCAACTTCTGGAGGACCATGGCCGATATCTCCGGCGAAGCATATCTCCTGCTGTCGACCTCGAGGGCGGCATCGCCGTTTTCGGAGTCCACAATCTTGTAGGGCATAATCTTGATATCCTTCTGGACTTCATCATCCTGATATTTCCTGCCGATCAGGCGTTTGATGGCATGGAGCGTCCTTTCCGAATTCGTGACCGCCTGGCGCCGTGCCACCTGACCGACCAGCCTCTCCCCGCTGCCTGTAAATGCAATAACCGAAGGGGTAGTACGGGCACCCTCCGCATTCGCTATCACCTTGGGTTCGCCCGCCTCCATAATCGCCATGCAGGAGTTCGTCGTACCAAGATCAATCCCTAGGATCTTTCCCATT
>CAYGXB010000581.1:0-1991 GCA_964353605.1 uncultured Bacteriovoracaceae bacterium | reverse complement strand
ACCTGACGATCCTCTTCTCCAACGACTTATCCGGATAATCGATATAGAGGTGGATGCATCTGCGCTTGAGCGCATCGCTCATATCCCGATAATTATTCGAAGTGAGCACGACAAAGGGGATATTGACGGCCCTCTTGGTCCCGAGCTCGGGGATGGAGACCTGGAAATCACTCAAGAGCTCGAGGAGGAAGGCCTCGAATTCAGGATCGGATTTATCCACCTCGTCAATGAGGAGCACAACGGGCCTGCTCGAACTGATGGCCTTAAGGAGCGGCCGCGGCTGGATGAAACGCTCGGAAAAGAAGGCGTCCTCCTGGTCGGCAATCCTGTCCACCGCATCGGAGAGGGTCGCGGCGCCAGATATCACGTCATTGATCTTCTCCTTGACCATCTGGGTATAGAGGAGCTGCTTGGCATATTCCCATTCGTAGAGCGCCTTGGCCTCATCCAGCCCTTCATAGCACTGCAGGCGAATGAGTTCCCGGTCAAGGCTCGCTGCCACCGCCTTTGCAAGCTCGGTCTTCCCAACCCCTGCCGGACCCTCGACCAGGATGGGTTTGCCCATAGCAAAAGCCAGGAAAATTACCGTGGCGATCTCCCGGGACGGAATATACCCGGCCTTCTCCAACTCCTCCTGCACATGCGCTACGCTGGAGAATCCCATGCTCTTAAACTCCTCAACCTGTGATACATCAGCCATAGCAAGTATGCTTTAATATGGCAAGCGTAAAATCGCCTCCTTTTTCAATTGTTGTTGAAAGTTCATACCCCCATCCACCCTGAATCTTAGAGGGAGGTAGACATCCGCTGGTTGTGGATACAGGGACGCCCCTTGATCTCAACTAAGATCGGGAGGTGTGAGCTTTTATAACAGAAAGGAAAGAGAGAACGGATAAAGACTTGTCTTTCTCCTTTTCGATCTTATGGTAACATTATTCTTGAGATAAAAAAGTGAACGAAGGGCAAAATCATGAGCTTCAGGTCTCTTGGAGCCTGAATCTTCTTGAGCAGCGAACATGCATACGCCTGGCTATCTCAAACTCTATCGCGAGGGAACACTCAAGGTCCGGATCGAGCAGGCCGTATCTGCTCTGAGCGCCTGCACACTGTGCCCCAGGGAGTGCGGGGCTGATCGGACAAAGGGCCGCCCCGGTTTTTGCAAGACTGGCAGAAAGGCCAGGGTGGCTAGTTTTGGACCCCATTTCGGAGAAGAATCCCCTCTCGTGGGGAGCCATGGCTCGGGAACGATATTCTTCAGTTCCTGCAACCTCCTGTGCACATTCTGCCAGAACTACGACATCAGCCACCTCGCCCACGGCAGCGAGGCCACACCAGAAGAACTCGCCTCCATGATGGTTGAATTGGCTGACTCCGGCTGCCACAATATCAACTTCGTCACCCCCAGCCATGTGATCCCCCAGATCCTCGAGGCCCTGCCCTATGCGATAGAGCAGGGACTCAAAGTGCCCCTTGTGTACAATACGGGGGGCTATGACAAGGTGAAATCCCTGAAACTATTAGAAGGGATATGCGACATCTATATGCCAGACTTCAAGTTCTGGGACAGTGCGTGGTCGGAAAGATATTGTCGAGCGCCCGACTACCGGGATGTCGCCCTAAAGGCCATCAAGGAGATGCATACCCAGGTGGGGGACCTGGTCATCGAACATGGCATCGCTGTCAAGGGCCTCCTCCTCCGCCACCTGGTCATGCCGAACGGGGTAGCGGGCACGGAGGATATCATGCGCTTCATTGTTGAGAGCATATCGAGGCATACGTATGTGAATGTGATGAACCAGTACCGACCATGCTACACGTCCGTGGGTGACGAGACCATCGGGAGGAGCCTTACGATCGGCGAATATACGAGGGCCGTTCAAGCGGCCCGAACAGCAGGTATTCATCGTCTGGACAAGCACAATTGATCGATAAAATAGGTTCTTCACACGGAAGCGTACTTTAGAGGAAGGGCATGGTGGCGGTGTATGATC
>CAYGXB010000580.1:0-1992 GCA_964353605.1 uncultured Bacteriovoracaceae bacterium | reverse complement strand
CACTTAGCCCTGCGATCCGCAAAGTAGATGCCAGGGAAACCAATGGAAGGAAGCAATCTGTTAGGGGATCTAAAGAAGACCTGGCCAAAGAAGTTCGCATCAGAAGAGGAGATATTCAGCCATATACATGCTGGCGATAAGATCTTCATAGGCACAGGCTGCGGCGAACCCCAATACCTAGTCCAGGCTCTGGTGAACTTCGTCAGCGGCAATCCCAAAGCCTTTTTCGGTATCGAGCTCATACATGTATGGACCCTGGGCGCTGCTCCCTACATAGATGAAAAATTCCGTGATAACTTCCGGATCGACTCCTTCTTCATAAGCGAAGGCACGAGAAATGCGATCAACATAGGCGCAGCAGACTACACGCCCATATCTCTTTCTGCCGTTCCTGGCCTCTTCCGAAGGGAGATAGTACCAATAGACGTGGCATTAATCCAGACATCTCCTCCCGATAAGCACGGCTACATGAGCCTGGGAATAAGCGTAGATATCGTAAAGGCTGCGACCCAGAAGGCATCGCTGATCGTAGCCCAGATAAACTCCCATATGCCTCGCACTCAGGGTGACGGATTCATAAATATAAAAGATATAGATTTCATTATTCCTTACGATGAACCATTGCTGGAGTATACGTTAGAGAATCCAGGGGACATCATCAGTGCGATAGGCAAGTATGTTGCCCGAATCATTGAGGATGAATCTACGCTGCAAGTTGGATATGGCATCATACCCAATGCCGTGGTCTCATACTTGGGTGAGAAAAAGCATCTTGGGGTACACACCGAGCTCTTAAGCGATGGCATCATTGATTTGATGCAAAAAGGCGTGGTTGATAACACCAAGAAGTCCATCGATAAGGGAAAGACTGTGGCATCCTATTGCATGGGTAAGAGAGAGACTTATGAGTTCTTGGATGAGAATCCAACAGTCTCATTTAAAACCATCGATTATGTTAACAATCCTTTGATTATTGCCAAGAATAGGTTGATGACCGCAATCAACAGCGCTATGGAGATTGATTTAACTGGTCAGGCTACCGCAGAATCGCTGAGCGGGACATTCTACTTCGGCATAGGTGGCCAGGCAGATTTCATGAGAGGTGCCGTGCTTGCGCCGGGCGGCAAGAGCATCCTGGCCCTTCCCTCAACCGCTGTCAACGACACCATTTCGAGAATAGTGCCATCTCTCCAGGAGGGGACGGGAGTGACTCTGACCAGAGGGGATGTCCACTATGTTGTAACTGAGTATGGCATAGCATATCTCCACGGCAAGAATATCAGGGAACGCGCTATGGATCTTATTGCTATTGCCCATCCCAAGTTCAGGCCGTGGCTAATTGTTGAGGCCAAGAAGCGTTTGCTCATCTATAAAGATCAGGCGTTCATACCTGGGATGAATGGGGTATACCCAGTAGCTCTAGAGGCATTCAGGACAACCAGGAGTGGGCTCAATATTCTCCTTAGGCCTGTGAAGATCGGAGATGAGCCCTTGATGAAGGACTTTTTCTATGCTCTTTCCAATGACAGCATGTACAGGAGGTTCATGTCTGCAAGAATGGATATGCCCCATGAGAGGTTGCAGGAGTTCGGGGTAGTGAATTACTCTAACAGCATGATGATCCTGGCCATTGTTGAGGGAGATAGCAAAGAAACCATTGCAGCAATTGGACAATATGAGATAAATAGGAAGATGCACACCGCCGAGGTTGCGCTAGTGGTAAAGGACAAATATCAAAATATGGGCGTAGGCCACGATCTGCTCACTTATCTCACTCGTCTGGCCAGGAGGCGAGGCTTATTGGGATTTACCGCGGAGGTCTTAGTTGAGAATAAGCCGATGCTCGATCTCTTTAAAAATATGGGATTCGATACGGAAAAGAGAAATGAGGAAGGGGTCTATGAAATGCGCATGATGTTCAGAGATATTGAGAATTAGCATTATAGAAATGATCCAAAAGAGGAAAGATCTGGTTTATAGAACCAGACTTTT
>CAYGXB010000579.1:0-1996 GCA_964353605.1 uncultured Bacteriovoracaceae bacterium | reverse complement strand
TGTCCACGACCTTTGGCTATTCGCGCATGGCTGAGCGTGCTCTTGGATGCACTGTCACCCAAGTCGCCTGGCCAGCCAAGCGGCGCCGGGCGACGGGCCGAGTGTGGTGCTTCCCACATATCGTTATCTTCACGCCACCAGCGCTGGTCCTGAATGCTCTGCCGGACAGCCCGGGGGAACTGTTCTTTCCAACGTTCGGTGAGCTAACGAAGTGTTCAAGACACTACCCTAGGTCATATACTAAGCTCGCCAAGAAATCCTGCGGACCCACTTCAGAAAACTCGACCGCATATCTGAACGGCCGACGCGCATTCCTAATAGTCGCCCCTACCATGAGATCTCACGCAGCTTGCTTCTCCTGCAACACATACTTCCAGATGACTGCCGCTAGGATGCCACCTAGAATGGGGGCCACCCAGAACAGCCAGAGTTGGGGAACTGCCTCGTGGCCTACAAGTACCGCTGGCCCCAGGCTCCTCGCCGGATTGACAGAGGTGCCGGTTATAGGAATCCCCACCAGATGGATTAACACCAGTGAAAAGCCTATTGCTATACCCGCGAAGCCTTTAGGCGCTTTCTCGCTGGTGGAGCCGAATATCACCAGGAGGAACAAGGCAGTCAGCACAAGCTCTGCAACGAAACAAGCCCACATAGCATATCCTGCTGGCGATTGGGCACCGTAGCCGTTCTGTCCCAGCCCGTTCAAATCCAGGGAGTAACCATCCAGGCCATTAGCGATAGCCAGCAGAATCGCCGCCCCGATGATGCCGCCGATGCATTGAGCGATGATGTAACCTATGGCATCCTTACCCTTAATCTTGCCCGCGACGAACATGGCGACTGTTATCGCCGGATTGATGTGGCAGCCCGATATGCTCCCGATGGCATAGACCATCGCCAGCACAGTCAGGCCGAAGGCGAACGCGATACCCGCGAACCCTATGTACTGTCCTGCGATCACCGCGCTGCCGCAGCCTATGAGTACCAGCGCGGCTGTCCCGATTAGTTCTGCTGTGTATTTCTTCAAATTCTCTCCTTCCCTCGTTTTGCCCTAGACTATACCATGAAGACGATGGTTGTTCAACGGTCAAAGGAAAGGAAGAGCCCCATCGTTGCCTGTCACCCGTTCAGGATATGCCCCCATATGCCGCTCGTCTGAGCGACATCCGGCCCTCCTTGGTACCCGCGGTATCAGGTGGTGAAGGGCATGCCCAAAACCCAGATGGCCACGACAAGATGGGTTATGACCGATAGCCGGGGGAGCGGAGCGTGGACCTGGCTCAATATCAGGTTCCCTTGCCCTTCACCTGGATCTTCGAGGGTTTGGCCTCCTTGGCCTTGGGCACGACCACTTCCAGGATTCCGTCCTCGTACGTAGCCTCGATCTTGTCGGCATCGACGGCCGCAGGCAGCGTTATCGACCTGGAGAAGCTGCCGTAGGAGATCTCGGACCGGTGGTACTCCTCGTCCTTGACATCCTTAACAGCTTTGCGCTCGCCCTTTATCGTGAGTGTTTCTCCCGTCATGGAGATGTCGATGCCGTCCTTCTTGACCCCCGGCACCTCGATGCGGATGACGAACCTGTCACTTTTCTCATAGAGCTCCATGGGGGGTGACCAGTACATCTCCTCGGCCGGCACCCGCCGCCACGTTCGGAACGGCCATCCGGCAAGGACCTCGTCCATATAGCGCTCCATCTCGTCGACGGCTCTCGACGGCCGCCACGGCCTCAGCGGTCTCCATCTATCCATTACCATGCCTTCCCTCCCTTTGTAACATCCTCCTCGTATGCCAACGAGCCTTAAGCTCCGCCCCCCGTCTGATGTGCCCCTCCGAAAGCTCGTGGCGCTACGGTTTGCTGGGGCCCGGCGCCCGTCTGACCTTGCTCGACGACACCTCTTCCCTGGTCAGAGCTCCCATGATCGCCTTGTTGAATTTGGGCAGGTCAGCAGGCCTTCGAGCCGTTATGAGGTTCCCATCCTGAACCACGGCTTCG
>CAYGXB010000578.1:0-2000 GCA_964353605.1 uncultured Bacteriovoracaceae bacterium | reverse complement strand
ATATACATTAGAGATAAGTGCACGACAGGCAAAGGAGCGGGCATGGCGAAGACGCTCACCCAGAAGATCATCGAAGCGCACAAGGTGGAAGAGACAGCCGATGAGATCGGCCTGAAGGTCGACCAGACCCTGACGCAGGATGCGACCGGGACCATGGCCTACCTGGAGTTCGAGGCCATCGGCATCGACAGGGTGCACACCGAACTCTCCGTGAGCTATGTGGACCACAATACCTTGCAGACAGGTTTCAGAAACGCGGACGACCACCGTTTCCTCCAGGACATTGCGAGCAGGTACGGCATATATTTCTCCCGGCCGGGCAACGGCATCTGCCACCAGGTGCACCTCGAGCGCTTCGGGACGCCGGGCAAGACCCTGCTCGGTTCCGACAGCCATACGCCCACGGCGGGCGGGATCGGCATGCTGGCCATCGGCGCCGGCGGACTCGATGTGGCCGCGGCCATGGCGGGTATGCCGTTCTACATCCCGCAGCCCAAGGTGGTGAGGGTTATCCTGAAAGGTGTCCTCCAGCCCTGGGTGAGCGCCAAGGACGTCATCCTCGAGCTTTTGCGCCGGCTCACGGTCAAGGGTGGCGTGGGCAAGATCATCGAGTACACCGGGCCCGGGGTGAAGACCCTCAGTGTGCCGGATCGCGCCACCATCACCAACATGGGCGCCGAACTCGGGGCAACGACATCCCTCTTCCCGAGCGACGAGGTGACGCGGGCATTCCTGAAAGCCCAGGGGAGAGCAAAGTCATGGAGGGAATTGCAGCCGGATGCGGATGCCCGCTACGATGCGACCATAGAGATCGATCTGCATGCGCTCGAGCCCATGGTTGCCTGTCCGCACAGCCCGGACAAGGTGATGCAGGTTAAAGAGCTTGCCGGGAAGCAGGTGGACCAGGTGGTGATCGGGTCATGCACGAACTCGTCGCTCAAGGACCTCCTACTCGTGGCCGCCGTGCTCAAGGGGAAGAAGGCGCATCCCAAGGTGGGCCTTGCCATCGCGCCGGGCTCCAGACAGGTCTTGAGCATGCTGGCCAAGGCCGGGGCATTGACCGACATCATCGCCGCGGGTGCACGCGTCCTGGAATGCGCCTGCGGGCCCTGCATCGGCATGGGCCAGGCGCCGCGGACGAACGGCGTCTCGGTGCGGACGTTCAACCGCAACTTCAAGGGCCGGTCCGGCACGGCCAATGCCGAGGTCTACCTCGCCTCGCCGGAGGTCGCCGTGGCAGCGGCCATCACCGGTGAATTCATCGACCCGCGGGAGCTCGGGGCATACCCTGCCATCAAAATGCCCGCGCGGTTCGCAGTCGACGATGCCATGATCATCACGCCCGCGTGCGACATGCATAAAGAAATCATTCGCGGGCCGAACATCCGGCCCTTCCCGCAGCGGGGACCCCTGGAGAATACGCTCGCGCTCAAGGTCCTCCTCAAGCTCCAAGACAACATCACGACCGACGACATCATGCCTGCCGGATCGAAGATCCTGCCGCTGCGCTCGAATATCGAAGCGATATCGCACTATGTCTTTTCCGGCATCGACCCGACCTTCCCGGAGCGAGCCAAGGCCGCCGGTAAGGGGTGTATCCTGGCGCGGTGCAACTACGGCCAAGGCTCATCGCGCGAGCATGCCGCCATCGCGCCCATGTACCTCGGCATCAAGGCCGTGCTGGCAGTTTCATATGCCCGCATCCACCGGGCCAACCTCATCAACTTCGGGATCCTGCCCATCGTCATCCCTGAGAACACGTATGCATCGCTCAATGACGGTGATACCATCAGGATCGGCGACATCCTGAAGGCGCTTTCTTCCGGCGGCGAGCTCGATATGCAATCCATGACCACGGACGCCAAGCTCAAGGGAACGATATCCGTATCGCTGCGGGAGGCTGCGATCCTCAAGGCAGGCGGCCTTCTGAACTACCTCAGGCAGCATGCCGAGACACTGTCATGAGCGCAGTCAGAACCAGATTCGCGCCATCGCCGACC
>CAYGXB010000577.1:0-2003 GCA_964353605.1 uncultured Bacteriovoracaceae bacterium | reverse complement strand
CTTGATGGTGTAGTCGGGATTGTAGTTCAGGAGTCCGGACCAGCCTTTCCGGATGCCGATCACCTCGTGCCCTTCATCGACAGCACGGTACACGAGCGCCTTTATACAGGGATTCAGTCCGGGGACATCGCCCCCGCCTGTCAATATCCCAATCTTCATATCCCTCACCCCCCAATAGTATATTAATGATGATTACCGCTCTATACAGCTTTGTCAAGCGTCCTGACAAGACCATTCACGCAAGATTCAATCCCTCTGATACCCTAATCACCCCTCGTCTCCCAAGAGACCATGGGGGCTAGGTATCCGCGGGTCATACCTATAGGGCGACTCGATCATCCTAAAGGCATGCCCCACGGATCCTTGGCCTCCCTTCTTATAATGGGGGACCGGTGAGATTGAGCTTTTGAGTGAATGTGAAAAAAGGTTGAATATGTTGAACGAATGTGGCTAGAAATCAGGTATGCAGGAATTAGATGGGCTCGATAGAGCGATCCTGGCCTTAGTCCAGGGAGATCTGCCGGATGGCGCCAAACCCTTTGATGCCTGGGCGCAAATCCTTGACATCGAAGTTTCGGACCTGCTCAAACGGATAGCTACTCTCAAGGAGGTCGGGATCATCCGGGATTTCAAAGCCATTCTCCGCCATCATCAGATAGGCATCAACGCCAACGCCATGGTGGTATGGGCCGTGCCGGAACACCGGGTGGAGGAGATTGGCAGAAGGCTCGCACAGTATGATGCTATAACCCATTGCTATGAGCGGACTGCCTTTGGTGCCTACACGATCTTTTCCATGATCCATGGAAAGGCAGAAGAAGAACTTCTGGGTATGATTAGAGCGATTGCGGAAGAGCTCGGGATCAGGGATTACCGAGTGTATTTCAGTATACGGGAGCTCAAGAAGTCGTCCATGCAGTATTTTTAGGAGAATAGCGTGAAGAATGAGGATCTATTCGAGCGGGCCAAAGCGGTCATACCGGGAGGGGTCGATTCCCCAGTGCGGGCTTTCCGGAAGGTCGGGGGGACGCCGAGGTTCATCGTGGGAGCTTCAGGCCCCTATCTCTTCGATGCGGAGGGCAAGCGGTATATCGATTTCGTCCTCTCCTGGGGCCCCATGATTCTCGGACACGGGCACCCGAGCGTGGTTGAAGCCCTCAAGAACCAGGCAGAGACCGGGACGAGTTATGGGGCGCCCACCGAGCTCGAGATTATGATGGCAGAAACTATTTGTCAGGCCATCCCTTCGATCGAGAGGGTCAGATTTGTGAACTCCGGGACCGAGGCCGTTATGAGTGCGCTGCGCCTTGCCCGGGCTTTCACCGGGCGTGATCTCATCGTGAAATTCGAGGGCTGCTATCACGGACATGTTGACAGCCTCCTCGTCAAGGCGGGTTCGGGCGCCTTGACTTTCGGCATACCGGATACCGCTGGGGTCCCGTCCACGATTGCATCCATGACGGTTGTCTTGAACTATAATGACGTTAACGGTTTCAGAGAATTCATGGCACAGCACGGGCAACAGATCGCCGCGGTCATCGTGGAACCGATTGCCGGGAACATGGGCGTAGTTCTGCCGAAGTATGATTTTCTGAAAAGCCTGCGGCAGGAGACAAAGCAGTGCGGGGCACTCCTTATCTTCGACGAGGTGATCACCGGCTTCAGGTTCTGCTTCGGCAGCCACCCAGATTTTGTGGGCTTGCGGCCTGACCTCACCTGCCTTGGCAAGATCATCGGGGGGGGCATGCCCGTTGGCGCCTTTGGCGGCAGAAAGGATATCATGGCGTTCCTGGCGCCCGAGGGTCCCGTGTACCAGGCGGGTACGTTGGCGGGGAATCCTATGGCAATGCGGGCAGGGTTAGCCACGCTCGAGGTGTTGCGTACAACCAATCCCTATGAACGGCTTGAAGAAACCCTCGGCCTCTTTGTCCAGGATATGCAGGCAGAGGCTTCCAGGCGCGGCATTCCTCTGGCCGTAAATCACCGCGGGTCCATGGCGGGTA
>CAYGXB010000576.1:0-2010 GCA_964353605.1 uncultured Bacteriovoracaceae bacterium | reverse complement strand
AGGTGTTGTCTGGAAGATACCTTCAACGACGTTATCGAAGATGGAACGGTACTTCTCTTCGGCTTGTCGCAGCTCCTCCTGGGCCCTCTTGCGCTCGTTGATATCTATAATAATACCGGAAAACCTCGTTGGCTTGCCTCCATGGTCTCGCTTGGTTATCCTGCCCCTTGCCTGGACCCATTTATAATCGCCAGATTTCGTCATGAGTCTGTATTCAGATTCATAAGTTTGTGCAATGCCTTCCAGCAAAGCCATTACCTTTTCTCTATCCTTACCCAGGTCATCCGGATGAATGATCTGTCGCCATAGCCCAGGCTCCTGCGCTTCTTCTAAAGAGTAGCCCGTTATATCCGCCCAGCCTTGATTTCTGGCTATCTTATTGGTATCGATGTTCCAGTCCCATAGACCCATATTACCGCCCTCGAAAGCTAATCTCAATCTCTCCTCGCCCTCCCGCAGCGCCTCTGCGGCCTGTTTACGCTCAGTGATATCCTCCACCAGGCCATCGTAGCGGATAAGCCTGCCCGAGCTGTCCCGGACAAGCACTATCGTGTCTCTTACCCAGCGCACCGATCCATTTCGGTGAATAATCCGGTGCTCGATCATCGGAACATCATTCCCCGCAAGAGCCCGGGATACGTGATTGCGGACTGTCTCCTGGTCTTCCGGATGAATCATTGAATGCCACAGGTTCGGGTCTGACTGGTAGTCCTCCGGTGTATATCCGGTGACAGCCAGGCATCCCTGGCTGTGCCGGGTGGAAACCGCTTTGCCCTCCTCGACATTTACCATATAAGTATAAGCGGTTACGGCCTCCACCATTTTCCGGTAGCGTTCTTCGCTCTCCCGCAGCGCCTCCTCGGTTCGCTTGCGCTCGGTGATGTCCATAACTATTGATTGAAAAAAAATCTCATTTCCAATATGAACCAATGAAATATTTAAAAGGGCATCGTATATGGTACCGTCTTTTCGTTTCAGTCGCACCTGGTAATCATTCAAAGCACCGTATCTGCGGATAGTTTCAAAAACCTTCTTCCTGTCTTCGGGATTCACATAGGTATCGGCAAGGTTAACTTTTTTAAAATCCTCCATGGAATATCCAGTTATGGACTCCATTATTTTATTTAGGGTTACCACCTTTCCATTCTCTGAAGCTAAGCCGATACCAATTGGAGCCTGTTCGAAAATGTCCCTATATCTCTTCTCGCTTTCCCGCAGCGCCTCCTCTTCCCACTTACGCTCGGTAATATCGTTAACGACAACTGCAATGCCAGCCTCCAGATCCTCAGAACGCAGAGGCGCAGCTATCAAAACAACGTCGCGATACACACCGTCACTGCGTCGTAGCCTGGTCTCTGCTGATGTCAAGCCCCGTTCCAGGAGTTGCTTGTATAATTCCTGCCCCACACGCTGATACTCCTCATCACTTTCATAAAGGAACCTGGTGGTCTTGCCGAGGATGCTTTCCTCCGGATAGCCAAAGCTATCGCACCAGTTTTTGTTTGCACTCTGATATACACGATCCTTCATTATGCAAATGCCGACAGGTACTGCCCCGAATACGCTGCGAATAGTGGCTTCGCTCTGACGGAGGGCTTCCTCTGTCTGCTTGCGCTCGGTGATGTCGCTCATCACTACGCGGCTCACGGGCGCGCCGTTAGCGTCCTGCGCCGCGGTCGCCTCCAACCGCGCCCAGAATTGAGTGCCGTCCTTTTTCACCAGCCGGATATCACACGCCTGCGGCATGCCCGTTTCAAAGAGCTGTTTGCGATGCAGGTAGTAGATGTCCTGGTCCTCGGGGAGGATAAAGCGGGTCAACGGCTGCTTGACCAGAGCGCCTCTTGCCGCCCCGAACAGGGTAGCGGCGGTGAGATTGGCTTCCAGGAACAGTCCCTGTTCGCTGAGGGTGAAATAGCCTACCGGGGCCAGATCGTACAGGTCAAAATACCGCGCCCGCGAGGCTTCCAGTTCATCCTGCGTCCGGCGCAGTTCTTCGTTCTGCATCTCCAG
>CAYGXB010000575.1:0-2015 GCA_964353605.1 uncultured Bacteriovoracaceae bacterium | reverse complement strand
CCGGCTGGGCCATGGTCAGGCCAGATGCAACGGGGAAAATCGCCTTGCCGTGTGCGATGTGGCAAGCAATATTAACATTTCCATCTCCACGATCTCCCATCACATCAAGGAGCTCAGGTGGGCACATCTGATCCGCTGCGAGAGACGGGGGCAATCGATTCTCTGAACAGCGGATGAGGAGACCATCGGGGTTATGGTCCAATACCTCACCGGCGACAGCCAACCCTGACCAGGAGCAGATCTTCAAGCAGTGCCCCAGCCCGTTCAGACCTGACTGAATTCTTTCCATAAAAAAGTATTGACTGGTTTGTTTCAGGGGAGTATTTGATTATTAGATATTTCGATAGTATTCGATATATCATATTTTCAAATGCCCACTAGCCTCGTGCAAACCGGGCGGAAGGAGAGAACCATAATGCACATAGATGAGCAGAAAAACAGTTTCGATACGTTCAAATCCTGCGGGCCGATGATGATGCACACTCCCCGCTCCTGTGGGATGGGGTTCGGGGTCATGCTCATCTTAGTCGGGACGATCTGGTTGGCCTCGAAGACAGGGTTATTGAACCCGGATCTGTTATGGCCAGTAGTAATCCTGGCAATGGGTGTTGCCGTACTGGCTCTCAAACTGACAAGGGGGATAAGATTGCCGACGAATCACAAACAAAACAAGGAGGGGTGACATGCTAGACAGGGGAAACAAGGAAAAGATGTTTGGTCTCATGATGGAGATGTGCTGCCAGGGTATGTCCGAGGAGGAGAAGGCGAAGATGAAGGAGCGGATGGAGTCCTGCTTCAAGCATATGGCAGCCATTATGTTGCAATTCAAGGACATATGCAAAGTCAAGCACGAGGGATTCAAGTCATGCTGCCAGCAGAAGGATTTCTCCGTATGCATGAAACACTGCTTTGCCGGCACTGAAAAGGACAAGATCCAGGCGTGACCGTACCCCTTACCCACCTCTGGAGGAGGCCCACATGAACCGGTATAAACCATATGCACTTGCATATGTATCCCTTTTCCTGGGGTTCGGTTCCATGCTCTTGTTTACCGTCTTCATCTTCATGGGCTCGTTTTCCCTATTCGACCAGGGGTTGAACCAGAGCAAAGCCTTGCTGATGGATGCATGCCTATCGCTCCTCTTCTTTGCTCAGCACAGCGTGATGATCAGACGGGGTATCCAGGAGAAGCTCTCAAAATTGATGCCCGATGCATACTACAGCGCAGTGTATTCCATAGTATCCGGCATCACTTTGATCGCTATCATATTGCTCTGGCAGAAGACCCCCGGCTTAATAGCATCTGCTGACGGGTTATATAGCTGGATGTTGCGGGTCCTCTTCTTTCTTTGCATAGCGGGATTTCACTGGGGGACCACATCGCTGGTTTCATTTGATCCGTTCGGTATCAAAAAGATAAAACGCCACATCCGTCACAAGGAAACGAAACCCATGCCCATGACGGTACAAGGCGCATATCGATGGGTGCGTCATCCCTTGTATTTCTTCTCGCTGGTGATGATCTGGGCCAACCCCAATCTGACAACGGATAGGCTCTTGTTCAATATCCTGTGGACCATCTGGATAGTCATCGCCACGATGTTCGAAGAGCGGGACCTCATCCATGACTTCGGTAAACAATATAGGGAATACCAGGCAAAGGTGCCCATGATCATTCCTTATAAGTTCCCCCATAAGGCGTAATAAACTCCCCCGCCGCAAGCGGACTGTGTATTGAAGGCCATTCGTAGTAGCTACAGGGAATTGACCCGAAGTGATTCAAAATGATAGGAGAAAACCCCTCCTCTCGTCAAGATCCTAAAACAATTGCGGTTGGATTTCTAATCAGATTTCCTAGGGGTCTGGGGTCATGTGCCTGCAGGCATGTTCGCGAATCTTGAATGGTACCTCTTGTTTATATTAAAGACCAAAAACTAATCCCACCCTCTTCATTCACCAACCCATGAAAAAAATGATTGACAAAAGATGATTTAGTAAGTATTGCTTACCTTTGA
>CAYGXB010000574.1:0-2020 GCA_964353605.1 uncultured Bacteriovoracaceae bacterium | reverse complement strand
ATGCATGGCATTCACGAGACACAGACCCTCCTTGACACCTCTCTCCCTCAATGCCTCCTCCACGATCGGGGTGATATTGATGAGTTCAATCCTATACTTGGTATTGAACCAGAGCTCCTTCCGGTACGATTTCATTGTATCCTCCAATTATAAAGCAAGAATAGTACCTGCTCTCGATGTGCGTTGCAACCTGAAAATCCCCGTGTCAACATCGCTTACGTTACGGGTGTGATAGTCTTGGATGGTAGTCGACCCCCCCCTATCCCCCCTTTATCACAGGCGGTCTGTCTTTTGAGGTTTCTGTCCGTAGAATGGGCTGCTCCTCTTCATTTCGTCTGGAGCGGCCCCAGGCCGCATCCTGCGAACGTCTAGCCCCCCCCCTGGAGAATTAAGATGGGGTTCAGATTTTATTGAAATTTTTCAGCCTTTGTGGTTTTATACATGTTTCCGGTCTTTGATGAGGCCAAAGAATCTAGGAGAAGGAAGGATTAATGCATTTCGATATGCCATTATACAGACCGCCGTCCGAGGCACATGCACTCATCTTCCAGGTAACGCTGGGCTGCTCCTGGAACAACTGCGTTTTCTGCGGGATGTACAAAGGTAAGCGCTATAGGGTGCGGCCATGGGAGGAGATCGAGAAAGACATCATCGAAATGGCATGGCGCTACCCGCAAACGCAGCGCGTCTTCCTCGCCGATGGTGACGCCCTTGGCGTGGACATGCAGCACCTGCTCAGGGTCATAACCTTCCTCAATGAGCGTTTTGAACATCTCAAGCGGATCAGCATCTATGCCGGGCCGACCAATCTTATGGCCAAGACCGAAGAGGAGTTGAAACGCCTGCATGAGAAGAAGCTCGACATCCTTTACCTGGGGATAGAGACTGGTAATGACGCTCTGCTCAAGCGCATAAAGAAGGGGGCGACGAGCGAAGAAATCATCGCAGGCTGCCGGAAGGCCATCAATGTGGGCTTGCGGCTCTCAACCATTATCCTTTTGGGCCTTGGCGGGGTGGAGGGGAGCTTGATACATGCAAAGGATTCGGCGCAGGTGATCAACGCCATCGACCCACAATTCCTCGCCTGCCTTACCTTAATGCTCGGACCGTTCGCCGAGTCGTATGAGCAGAAGATTATGGGCGGTGGATTCAAGCTGCCGGACAAGATGCTAACCCTCCAAGAGCTCCGTTGGTTCGTCGAGGGCCTTGCGCTTACCAATTGCCGCTTTGGGACCGAGCATGCATCCAATTACTTGCCCATCGGCGGGGTCCTCCCGCAGGACAAGGAGCAGATACTGGCCCTCATTGACAGGGCGCTCAAGGACGAGAGGATGCTCAGGCCGGAATGGGCGCGCGGGCTCTGATTGACTTTCGACTCTCGCGTGATATAACGCATGGAAGTGGAGGTTAGTTGATTGATTAATGCAATACGAGGCATGAACGATATCCTGCCTGCGGATATCCCCAGATGGCGTTTCGCGGAGGAAACGGCGCGGCGCATATTCGTCTGTTATGGGTTTTCCGAGCTGAGACCACCCATGCTGGAGCGGACCGAGCTCTTCACGCGCGGCATAGGCGAGGATACCGATGTGGTGGAGAAGCAGATGTACACCTTCCTGGATAAGTCCGGGGCTTCGCTGACCCTGCGCCCTGAAGCGACGGCCTCTGTCCTACGGGCAGTAATCGAACATGGCCTCCTCGGGAAGGAGCCGATCCAGAAGCTCTTTTCGATCGGTCCTATGTTCCGGTATGAACGGCCGCAGAAGGGCAGGTATCGCCAGTTCCACCAGATCAACTGCGAGCGATTGGGAGAGTTTGGACCGCTCACGGATGCGGAGACGCTTTGTCTGGCCTATGATATCGCCAGCGCCCTTGGGCTAGGGGGGATAAACCTCGCTGTGAATTCGCTCGGTTGCCCTGTATGCAGACCATCCTTCAAACAGGCTCTCCAGGCATTCTTGGAGACGAGGAAGGCAACCCTGTGCGAGGACTGCGTTCGCCGAATGTATACCAACCCCCT
>CAYGXB010000573.1:0-2023 GCA_964353605.1 uncultured Bacteriovoracaceae bacterium | reverse complement strand
AACTTCATCGGGCTCACTTCTCACAAGGGGAGGTCATCACCTGAAAACTCCATCCCTCATAGCACCATCAGGGGGGGGTCGAAACAAGATCAGGCCGGCTTCGTGGCCGGGTCGGGCCGAGATTTCTTCACCGACCTCGAACCCCCGCAACTGACCGCCGCGCTACTTCATCGCGTGGCCCGCGATGGTCATATCCAGGCTATTGAAGGGGTCCTTCACGGTCAGAGAAATGCCGTCTCCTTGGAAAACCGTACGCGCTGATATTTTCTCAGCTTTTGCGAACGCGTTGTACGTGAAACCGAACTCCTTCTCGCTCAGCCATGCCCCCTTTACAGCGACCGGCGGTGCATCGGGGCTTTGCCGCGACACGCGATAGACGCCGTCCAGCCCTACCGGATGCGACTCCCGGCCCTCCTCGAGTGTCATCTCGAGGAGGGCGGTATCTCCGCCCGTGAAGGCGAACTGGATGGTGAGGATACCGAGGCCGTTCTTTTCCAACGCGTATTTCTTCCCGGAGATTGCCATGGCAATGGGAGGGAGTTTGGGCACTGGCTGCGCAGCCGGAGGGCTGGCTGCTGCCGCTATTTTTACTTGGAGCATCGCGTAGCCTGCCGGATCCTCGGGGAGCGGACGATCCGAACGGAGCGCTGCCCCGAGGAACGAACCGACATCTCCCGGCTCGAACCCTCCGCCCGTGAAGACCACGACCGCGTCGAGCGACGGGTGAACGGTGATCCTCTGGCCTGCCCGGCCGAGGGCTTCGAACCTTGGCGGATCATCGCGCAGCCACCACTGGTAGCCGTACCCCGCCGCGCCCGGGGCGTCGATGTGCTTCCGTGTGGCTTCCTCCACCCATCGGCGGGACACGATCTGCTTTCCGTCCCAGCGGCCCTTCTTCAAGAAGAGATAACCTATCTTGGCCATGTCGGGGCTCCTCATCATCAGGTCGCCCCATCCTCGCGAGTTGCCCTGGGCATCGGTGGGCCAGGAGATGTCCCGGATGCCCAGCGGGCCGAAGAGATTCTGCCGGGCGAACTCCTCCGCGGTCTGGCCTGTGCGCAAGGTGACAAGCGCGGAGAGCAGGTGGGAGCCCCCGCTGTTGTAGCCGAACACAGCCCCCGGCTCCGCGACCATAGGGAGGTCCAGGATGTGCTGGACCATGTCAGGGGCTTCCCTCATGGGGGCCAGCCGCGGTTCTCCGAGCAGGGGATAGTCCATCCCCGAAGACATGCTCAGGATATGCTCGAGGGTGATGCGGCGCTTGCGAGGCTCGTCATTCTTGATCTTGCGCCCCGGGAACAAATCCGCAAGCGGCTCGCGTACCGAGCGGAACTTCCCTTTGTCCATCGCGATGCCGACCAGGGTGGATGAGATGCTCTTGGTGCAGGAGCAGATGTCATGGAGATCCTTGCTGCCGCAGGGGTAGAAGTATGCTTCCAGCACGAGGTAGCCATGAGCGACAAGGAGCATGCTGTGGATGTTGATCTGCTTCTCTGAGATGAAATCGAAGGCCTTTGCGAGCTCCGCAGAGCTGAGGCCCTGGGCTTCAGGAGTTGACGTCCGCCAACGCTCTCCCGGCCAATACTCCTGGGGGCCCATCGCGGCTGCGCTTGCCACCGCGAACATCAGCAAAACACCCACGGCAAATGGAAGCACTTTCATGGCGTCCTCACTTTCCTGCCTAGTGCACCTTGTGCCAGAGGCCGAAACTTATGTTTCGCTGCAGTATACCACTCTCCTTTTCTCCCCGACAGGGGCTCCGAGGACCGGGAGTCGGCACGGAGCGTCGGCTTCGCTGCGGACCATATTTGCTCCAGCGCGCTCCTTCGGTCGGTACATGAATGGTTTCGGCTAGTAAGAAGGACATCAGTGGCACAACTATGGATACCATGTTTTTCCCGTGTGGTTCACGCACTGGCATTATTGGCAGATGTTGTATAGCGGACCTTCTCAACGGGTGTGAGCAGCCCGCCGCTTATGAAGGTAGCGGGGAAAGCCGCGCGGAGGGCTGAATTCGCAAGAG
>CAYGXB010000572.1:0-2027 GCA_964353605.1 uncultured Bacteriovoracaceae bacterium | reverse complement strand
GATTTCAGCAAATTATCAAAGAACCAAGTGCAACTTTAATGGGCAATTACCTAATCTTTTAAAGGTTGACTCCTGATGAAAAGGCTTTTCCCCGCATCACAGCCTACACGCATGCTTGCATGCGTTCTCTTCTTGCTGTCAATGGCATCCATTGCGGAAGCCGGCCTTCCGATCTCGATCGAGGTATATCCGGAGACGGCGTATGCAGGCATGCATCACAGGATATGCTTGGATATCGGCCACGATCAGGAAGGTTCGGATATCGCGGCAATGCAACTCGATGCATCGCCGCTGACGGAAGACGCGGAGGTGTTTCCCTATAAGAACGCCCGGGGACAGAAGCGTTACTGCTGCAGCATAAAGCTCAAACCGGATACCCCTCCGGGCACCTACCGGCTTCCGCTCGAGGTTACCTTGAAAAACGGCGATAGAATACGCACCTATGCCGTGGTACGGGTAGCTCAAAAGGCGGTTCTCGAGGGCCCGGATATCCTTTCTCAGGTAAGCCGGAACATGCTCGAGACTCTTGCAGGCTCGCCTGCCGAGCCGGGAAACCGGGTGAAGATGCTTGAGGGCGGACTCATGACCTTCAAGCAATGGATGGACACCCTGAAATCCGCCCGCACCTATATCCACCTCCAGACCTATTATCTCGATGACGACGGCATGTGTTCGGAACTGGTTGATATCCTCAAGGAGAAGGCGGCTCAGGGCGTAGACGTCGATCTCATCATCACCCGCTACTCCCAGCTCGGCAAATCGCCGATTACCTATCTCGACCTCAAGGGGCACGGCATCACTATCCTCATGATCGGCGATATCGGTTTTCCAAAGAGCAGCACATCCCGCCAAGAGCCCTGGCATGCAAAGATGCGCGATGAATATCGGATCTTCAATACTCTGCCCAGGGAAACGGCGTTTCAACAATGGTTTAAAAATCACGGGGAAGGCGACCTTATGGTCGACTATGCCATCCATGAAAAGATGCTCATCGTGGACGGCGAAAAGGCCATTGTGGGCGGCAGGAACATCAGCGACTGCTATTTTTTCTGGTGGAAGGACCTTGATCTTGCTCTTGAAGGGCCTATCGTAGGGGAAATCGAAGCGGCGTTTCAAACGAACTGGTCCGAGTTCGGCGGCCAGCCCTTGTCATTCCAGACTGCCGCGCCCCAGTTACCCCCCGACGGTGTGACGGCCAACCTCACCCATTCCAAGCCGTGGCTGGGCGATTATCGGAATCTCGATGTGCTATGCGGCGCAATCGGCATGGCAAAAGAGCGGGTGTATATCACCTCCCAATACCTCGCCCTGCCTCCCAAGCTCATGACCGCCCTTGCCGATGCCGCACGCAAGGGCGTGGATGTCCGCATCCTCACGAATTCCCTCGAGACAGGCCAGGAGGTGAATTTCGCCCTGTGCCATTTCATCTCGCTCAATTATTACCGGGATCTACTCAAAGCAGGGGTGCATATCTATGAATATACCTGTCCGCCGGAGAGGAAGCTCAGACCCTACTACCATGCGAAGCAGTTCATCATAGACGGCAAGTGGTTCAGCACAGGCTCATTCAATTTGTCTATGCGGAGCGCTTACCTCGAGTCGGAGATCATGGTAAATGTACTCGACCGGGATATGGCAACAGAACGGGAACAAGCGTTCCTCTCCGAAATCTCCCAAAACACCCGCGAGATTTCGCTTTCCGATCTCGCACGCCAGGAAGACCGGTATAGCCTGCTCATGGACGTGGCACGCCACCTGGAGATTCTCTATTAAAGCTCAGCCCTCGACCCTCTTTTATCCCAAGGGTGGCCAAAGTGTACGACGGATTTCGAACCCCTCCAGGGAAGAAGGTGGTTTTGAGCTTCAATCGAGCCGTGCTCAGGGATACAAGAAAAGCGCTTGACCAAGAAAAAGGTGGTCAGTATGATGCCGCTACATCAGAGAGAGGGGAAGGAAATAGTGGTTTACATCGACTACGCTGAATTGCAGCGCTTCATGCACGAAGGCTTTATCGCCCCAAGGGCGCC
>CAYGXB010000571.1:0-2027 GCA_964353605.1 uncultured Bacteriovoracaceae bacterium | reverse complement strand
GGCGATGGAACTGGCCGGCTGCTATGTGGTGACGAGTGACGTGCCAAAAGAACAAATGGGCGGGCAGGAGGTTCACGACAGCTACGTCAGCTTACAAAAGGTGGAGCGGGACTTTCGCGCCATGAAGACTGGCTTGCTGGAAGTGCGACCGGTGTTTGTGCGCAAAGAAAGTAGAACTCGAGGCCATGTACTCGCCTGCATGCTGGCGCTGAAGATCAGCCGGGAGATCGAGCGGCGGCTTAGAGCCGCATTTGGTACAACAGACTCGAATCCGTACGCCATCACCCTGCCGGATGCACTGGCCTCGCTGGCTCGCCTGTGTCTGTTGCACTACCCCATCGATGCCGACACCACGGTGACACGATTGCCAAACCCGGATGTCCGTCAGAACGAAATTCTCACCGCGCTCGGTTTGGCACTGCCGCAGAAGTAGGCAGGAGGCATGCGTCGGGCATGGCTCCACAAGCACAATGCATCAAATAAGTTACAGGGTTTCTTCCGCTCCAAAGCAGGAGGAAGATCCGTCAGGCAACGTCGATCTCTTTGAGGTCTTTGAGGTCTTCGTGGTTCAGTTGTCGTATCCGGCTAAACACTTACCTTGTCTGCGGCCGCGACCCGCACGCGGTGCCGGTGCCGCCTAACCCGCCGGCGAGGGTCGCTTCCCATAGGGGAACCCCAGGATGATCGCCGCCACGATCAAGGCCGCGGTTCCCAGGGCGCCCACAATGATGCCGTCGATGCGGCACTCGGCCCAGGCCCACTCCGGCGGCAGCCGGCGGGCGAAAGTCCCCCAACTCACCACCGCGATGCTGACGGCGATGGCCAGGATGCCCCGCGCTGCGCTCAGGCGCAATCCCACCAAACCGAGAAGAAACAATCCCAGAATCCCGCCCCCGAATATCCCCGAGATCTGCCACCAGACGTCCAGGGTGCTTTGGGCCCTGATCATCATCAGGGCGAAGCCGGTGCCCAGAATGCCCGTTACCACTGTAGTGGCGCGCAGGAACCACACGCTGGCCCCGTCGCTGATCCCGGGATTCACGTAGCGCTTCACGAAGTCGAGCAGCAGCACGGTGGCCGAGCAGTTGAAGCCGCTGCTGATGGTGCTCATCGCCGCGGCCAGGATCGCCGTGATGATCAGACCCTTCAATCCCACCGGGATTTGCGTCGCGATGAAGAACGGAAAGACCTGGTCGCCTTTGGTCACGTTCGCGGCCAGGGGATGCGCGCCGGGGGCATAGAAGGCAAACAGGGCGGTGCCGATGAAGAGAAACACGGCCGTCATCGGGATGTAGATCAGCATGCCGATCCAGACCGATTGCCGCGCCTTCTTTTCCGTGCTGACGATCGAGTATTTCTGGACGTAGTTCTGGTCCGCCAAAAGGTTGCGCAGGTTCTCCGTGACGCCGTAGATCAGCATGACCCACACCGTCCGCGAGGAGAGTGTCGGATCCCAGCTTCCAAAACTGAACTTGTGGGCCTCAATGGCCTTTTCGATCAGCGGGGATGGACCGGAGAGGACCTGGACCCCGAGGATCGCCGCGCAATAGGCCAGCCCGCCGATCATGACCGCCGACTGCATGACGTCGGTCCAGATGACGGCCTCCATGCCTCCGACGAGGCAGTAGAAAACAGTTATCATTCCGGTTGCGAGGATGATGGCTCCGATCGGCCAATCAACGAAAAACGTGAAGAGCAGGCCGCTTAGAGACAGGATCACCGCGATACGCCCAATCGTATAGAGGAGGAAAGCCAGCGCGGCGTAAATGTGCGCCCAGGCGCCCAGCTTCTCCCTCAGAAAGCCGTAAACGGAGATCAGGCGCACCTTGCGGTAATAGGGGATGGCGTACCTGTTGGTGAACCATGCCACCGGGAAAATCGCCAGGGCGAAAATCATGGGATGCCAGTTGTCGTCATAGGCCTTGCCGGGTGTGGCGATGTAGGAGATGCTGCTGACGTAGGTGCTCATGATCGCGAAGCCGGCGGCCCACGTGGGGATTCGGCCAGCCGCCACCATGAACTGTTCC
>CAYGXB010000570.1:0-2028 GCA_964353605.1 uncultured Bacteriovoracaceae bacterium | reverse complement strand
AAGGCAGTGGCCAGACCGGCCACGGTGGAGCTGTGTCAGAGCCGCGCGCAATGGTCGACATTGTTCGTGCCGATCACTGCGCGCAAAAACTTCTGGAAGAGGTAATTCTCCTCATTGGTACACCTCGCGGATGCAAGACCTGCGATGGCATCGGCCCCGTAAACCTGCCTGGTCGAGGAAAGTTTCTCGGCGACAAACTGGATCGCCTCATCCCAGGTCGCCTCCTTCAGCTCACCGTCTTTGCGGATGAGCGGCTTAACGAGCCTTTCTGGGTGGCCCACGAAATCATAGCCGAAGCGGCCTTTGATGCAGAGACTTCCATAATTTGGAGCCGGTGCATTAAACCTCGGGGTAGTAACCTTGACGATGCTGCCGTCTTTTATGCGCACATCCATCTGGCAACCGACGCCGCAGTAGCAACAGGTGGTCCTCTCCTTCTTGAGGTCCTTATCCCTGCCCTGGAAGCGGCCCTGTTTCTCATACAGGGCGCCCACCGGGCAGACCCGCACGCATTCGCCACAAAATACGCAGTTCGATTCCTCATAGAGCTGGTCGAACGGGGGGCCAACCTTGGCCCGCGGTCCCCTCCCCGCATAATCGAGAACCTGGTTGACTTGGATCTCGTTACAGGCCCGAACGCAGAGACCGCAGAGTACGCATTTGTTCATGTCGCGCACGATCATCTCATTCCCCTGCTCTTTGGCAAGAACGTTCTCCGGCTCGATAAACCGCGGCGCCTCAACTCCCAGGGAGTACGCCAGATCCTGAAGCACGCAGTCCCCGCTGCTTTCGCAGGTGATACAGTTGTGATGCCCTTGGGTCATGAGGAGTTCGACGACGAGCTTCCTCGCCTTCCTTACCCGATCAGTGTTGGTGAAGACGACCATGCCATTTTCCGCGGGCATAGCGCAGGAAGCGACAAGCGTTCGAGCTCCCTGAACCTCGACCACGCATACCCTACAGGCTCCGATTGGTTTTACCTGTTCCTGATGGCAGAGCACCGGTATGTAGATCTCATTCTCTTTCGCAACCTGATAGACCGTCTGTCCGGGTTGAAACTCAAGCTCTCGCCCATCAATGGTTATCTTCATTAACTCCCCCTGTCACTATTCAGAAAAGTGGTCAGTGACCATTGCCAATCAGTGCCGATCACTGAGCAACACTTTTACTAGTCCATTCCGGTCCCTTATAGCATGAGAACCCGGCAAAAAATTAGAGCTCCGCATCACACCGCAGGCACCGGCAGGCCTCTTTATAAGCGATCTCCTTCGAATAGCCGAGCTCGACCTCTTTGAAGTTGCCGATACGCTCAGGCAGGTTTAGCTCAAGCATCTTGCCCTTGGGTTGTTCGACAACTTCTTCGTCGACTTCAAAGGGGATATCAATCTTCTCTTCCTCCGGCGCTTTGTAGGCCGGCTCGCCGTTTTTAGCGCGGATATAGGCGTCGATATCATCGGCCGCCTGATGTCCCATGCTAATGGCTTCCACTATCGTAGCAGGTCCTTTAGCCGCATCGCCGGCCACAAAGACACCTCCTGCAGTGGTTGCGGTCTTGGTCTTCGGCTTGATCGCGATGGTGCCGCCCTTGGTGATGGTGATACCAGAATCCGTACCGATCCACGTTGTATCGGACGACTGGGAGATTGCGGGAATGATCGTGTCTACCGCCAGTACGAAATTACTGCCCTCGACACTCCTTGGCCTGCGGCGGCCAGAGCGGTCGAACTCGGCGAGTTTCATGCGCTGGCACTCTATACCAGCTACCTTGCCATCCTTGCCGATAACCTTGGTCGGGGCCACAAGGTATTCGATCCTGACACCTTCCTGCTCGGCGGCCACAATCTCGTTCTCCCAGGCAGGCATGTTTTTGCGTTCCCGTCGGTAGAGGATGGTCACATCCTTGGCGCCAAGCCGCAGCGACGTTCGGGCGGCGTCGATGGCGGAGTTGCCGCCGCCGATGACCGCTACCTTAGAGCCGACCTTCACCTCTTTGCCGAGGTTGCCCTCCCTTAGAAATTCGACCGCCCC
>CAYGXB010000569.1:0-2033 GCA_964353605.1 uncultured Bacteriovoracaceae bacterium | reverse complement strand
CATCATTCAGGAAGGGTTGTATGACAAGGAATTTGTAAGAAAGTGGACCGTCGGATTTGATGAGCTCGCCGAAAGGGTCAAAGCATTTTCTCCCGAGAGGATGGGAGAGATCGCATGGGTTCCTGCAGAGACCATTCGAGGTGTGGCTCGAACATATGCTACCACAAAGCCGGCATGCATCCAATGGGGTGTCGGCGTTGACCAGAATATCAACAGTTTTCAGACCATTCGAGCGATCCTGCTTCTTTCCGGCCTTACCGGCAACATCGACGTGCCCGGTGGCGATGTCTTTTGGGTGCCTCCGGCGAATGTCGTTCTGCAAAATGCCCGACTCAATCCTGGCATTATGTTGCCGGAGAAGCTTCCTCCCGAAATGCAAGCGAAAAGGATCGGAGCCGATAAATATAGAGTGTTCAATCAGGTCCACCCGGACCTGTTTTTAGACGCTGTTCTCTCCGAAAAACCTTATCCCATCAAAGCGCTCTTCATCATGGGAAGCAATATGCTGCTGACGCGTAGCGATCCCTTGAAGACAGCCCAGGCGCTCAAGAAAATAGGTTTTGTTGTGGCAGTCGATTTGTTTATGACGCCCACGGTTCAGTTGGCGGACATCGTTCTCCCATCGGCCAGCTGGCTGGAGACGGACGATGTAACCGATTTTCTGACGGCCTGGTGCGTCCTCACTAGGCAGAAGGTTGCAACCGTCGGTGAATGCCGGGACGATAAACAGATCATGATCGAGTTAGCCCGTCGCATGGGGATGGAAGATGAATTCCCGTGGAAGAGCGTCAGGGAGTACTGTGACTGGGTGCTGAAGGATAGCGGCTTCACATTCGATGAACTCAAAGACCTTGGGATCCTCAAAGGGCAGATGCGATACAGAAAATATGAAGAGAAGGGATTTGCCACTCCTTCGGGAAAATTCGAACTCCGCTGTTCCACTCTTGAATCGATGGGTTATGATCCCCTACCTTCCTATTTTGAACCACCGGAAAGCCCCTATGCTACCCCAGAATTGTTCAAGCGTTATCCTCTGATCATCACTACGGGAGGCAGGATTGAACCCTTCTTCTGCTCCGAGGGCAGGCAGATCAAATCTCTGCGCAAGCTTCACCCCGATCCCCAGGTGGAAATAAATCCCGCTACGGCTTCAGCCTTAAGAATAGGGGAGGGAGACTGGGTTTGGATAGAAAGTCTCAGGGGAAGGATCAAACAAAAGGTGCGGCTCACAGAAGGAATTCATCCCGGTGTGGTTCACGCCGAATATGGGTGGTGGTTCCCTGAGGCTAATCCGCCCGAGTACGGATTCAAAGAATCCAACGTAAACATCTTGACCGGCGGGATGATCTGCGACCCACACACCGGTTCTGAATCGTGGCGGTCATTTTTGTGTAAAGTATACAAAGCATAATCAGGGTTCCCACCCAGAAAGGTTCCTACCGAAAGAAATTTATGGACGATCGTTTTGGTTTCCATCGAGGACCAGATGGAGGGTGGGGTTTGAATGTTCCCATTCCCCATCTCTATAGTTGCAAAGGAGGGTATGCCGATGAAAAGAGCTACAAGAAATTTGGCGGCTGTGACATTGATCCTGTGTCTCTGTCTTGTTAGCGCTGCACTTTCAGGTGAGGTAACCGATAAAAAGAAGGTCAGCCTGGTTTACCTCGGCCTCCCCCCTGGGACTGCTATATATACAATTGCTATAGCTCAGTCCCAGGTCCTTTCTCGCCACACGAATCTGGAGGTAAGCGTGCAACCCGCCCGTGGTTCACAGGCCATGCCAGGACTGCTGGCGTCCGGAGATGCTCAAATTGCTAATGTGGGGATTTGTTCGATATGGGAATTTACGAAAGGGATTAATGTCCCAAAGCCATACCCTATGCTGCGGGTCCTGCAGGGAGGGCACGAGGTGATGTTTGGGTTTATTACCAGAGAGGATAGCCCCATCAAGTCCATCCCGGACCTGAAAGGTCGCAAGGTCACAGCAGATTTCCCCACCTTCCGTATGCTGGGCGCATTGGGGATTTGGGCCT
>CAYGXB010000568.1:0-2037 GCA_964353605.1 uncultured Bacteriovoracaceae bacterium | reverse complement strand
GAATATGAGTGTGCGGGTAGGCAATAAGATCATCATCAAGCGCCGCGGGGCACAGCTGGGTCGTCTTAAGCCTGAGGATTTTGTCACCACCAGTCTGCACGGAAAAGACAGTGGCCTGATGCGCGCCAGCACCGAACTGATCGTTCACCGTACGATCTACCTGAAAACCTCTGCGTTGGCCATCGTCCATTGTCACCCGCGCACCGCCATTGTCCTCAGCATGAGCCGGGAGGAGATCATTCCCATCGACAATGAAGGTTCCTATTTGCTGCATAAGATTCCCGTCGTTTCAGCAGAATATGCCTCGGGTTCGCAGGAGATGGCCGATGCGGTTACGGAGGTCTTGCAGCGCTACAAGGTCATCATGCTGCGCGGACATGGCTGTTTTGCCATCGGTCAGACGCTGGAAGAGGCTTTCCACTGGTGCTCAACCCTGGAGGAAGTGTGCGACATTATCCTGGAATCCAAACTGCTGGGCGAAGAGCGCATCGAATATCGTCGCAATGTGGAGGCTTATGAGAAGTGGTGAATGCCAACATCCTCTGTTTTGGTGAGAAGGATTGCGTCGGGGGAAAATGAAAAGATAGCAACCTTGAACCTGCTCGCCTCTGACCTCCAGATGCGAGCGGATGCACTATGCTGGGACAGGACAATGGGGTTCACCGCCCTGAGTGGATCCAGCTTGTACCAAATCAGAGGAAATACGCTGGAAATTCAATTTGGTTCGGAAGGGGGAAAGCTCATCTTTAAGGCGAAACCGTGGTTGGGTAGATGATATCGCCGGGTTTTTCAGATCAACATGACGCGCTTATCTTGTCTGCTGGACAACCAGTAAGATTTCATGTGTCGGATAACCCAATATCGTCTTTACTTGACCGGACCGTTCTATAACAATAAATCTTTCGTCCTCAATGCGGTAATTGGCTGCCCATTCAACGCTGAAATTGGTCTGAGTTTCAATAATTGTGAAAGGCTGTCTTTCTCCCGATCTTGCTAAACAGAGAGCCAACCCATCCTCAGTATCCAATATCCACGCGTCCCCGTTCTGTGCTGAAAAGAGGACCAATGGGCTAAGTTTGACGATACGTGCGTCATTTCCCTGTGCTCGTTGGATGATGTAATCGGCTTCCCTTGAGATGTTAATCTGTTCTTGGCTCAAGAGTTGTGCTTGCGTTTGAGTGTTTCTTGCTCGTTTCGACTTATTACGTTTTGCCATGATCGTTTTTTAGGAACCATTTTCAGCTTTGTGAGAGAGAATGCCGACCAATGCATCCTTATATAATGCGTTAGTATGTTCTTTGTGTTCGGAATTGACGAAGCTAATCCTTTTCGTTAAACTCATTGCCTTGGCTGTACGAATGTCATTCTCGGAAAATGAGATTAGTGTCCACAATCAAATTCATAGGATGAAGGGCATATTTCACTGGTCATGCGTTGATTATTATACAACGGCCACATTTTTCTCGAGTTGCCTTTAAGCGCTTATATTCAAAGGCTAATTCTGTCATTGTCGCCCAGCATTCAGTCGGCCTCCATATTTCCCTCGTTCCATCCTTGAGAGGTACCTCAATGCAAATTTCTTTCTATCTAAAAGAATCCCTGAGGATGGAAGTTACATGACTGTTCAGAACGGCAAAAAGAGGGTATCTTTGTTGGTTGTCAAGACCGATTGAATAAAGGTCACCGCCCATCGTACCATCTGGAAGAGCTTTACCCGCTACCAAGGGATACGGATGTGAATTGTTTTCGTGGGATCACATCGCCGCGAAAGGTCCGAGAGGTTGTGGTGTAAAGGAAGTCTGGTTGTGTTCTTTGACCGTGCAAAATATTGACAGTTTAGAAAAAAGGGTCGTTAAATCCGAGATCGAGGGAAGGTGATGAAGTACGGTGTGCCCTATTTCATGCTTGCCGTCGGCACGGCCTATCTGGGGATCAGGATCGGGGGGTTGGGATGGTTGCTTTTTTGGATCAGCGCCGACTGCCTGTTGCTTGCATTGGGTTATTTCGGCCTGGGCGCTAAGGTTTACGGGAAGAACC
>CAYGXB010000567.1:0-2041 GCA_964353605.1 uncultured Bacteriovoracaceae bacterium | reverse complement strand
GGCGCCATTGACACGGCGATAAAATACGCCAAGATGATTACAGGACGGAAAGAGATTATCGCCTTCCACGGCGCTTACCATGGTGTGACCCACGGCGCCCTCGCCCTTACCACGTCACCTCACTACAGGGTTGGCTTCGAACCCTTCATGCCCAATGCCCACCATCTTCCTTACGGATATTGCTACCGGTGCTACGCCAACCTCGAGTATCCCAGCTGCGGCGGTGAGTGCGGTAAATATGTGGACTATGTGCTCAATACCCCGTATACCGGCATCACCCAGCCTGCTGCAATTATTGTAGAACCTTTCCAGGGTGAGGGAGGCTATGTTGTCCCGCCGAAAGAGTTTATCCAGTATGCTGCAGCGGCCGCAAAGAAAGCCGGGGCGCTCTTCATCGTTGACGAGATCCAGGCAGGCTTCGGGAGGTCGGGCAAACTCTGGGCAATAGAGAACTACGGCGTAGAGCCTGATATGCTGGTCTGGGGTAAAGGCATGGCCGGGGAGTTCCCTCTCACCGGAGTAACGGTAAAGGCAGAATACCAGTCCAAGCTTGAGGTTGGCGGGCAGCCAGCCACATTCCCCGGTAACGCAGTCTGCTGCGCAGTTGCCCTTACGAACATCGATATCATGACTGATCCCAAGCTTGATCTAATGGGAAGGGCCACGAAGGTTGGCGGCGAAATCAAGGCAATGTTCGAGAAGGCCGCAGCAAAAAGCAAGGTCATGGGTGAAGTGCGCGGGCAGGGTTTCTATCTCTCCGTTGAGATCGTGAAGAACAAGAAGACGAAGGAGCCCGCGGACGGCATGAAGATTTTTGGCATCATGACCGAGTTGATCAACCATGGTATCCTCAATTTCATCTGCGGCAGGTACGGTAATACGTTTAGGTTCATGCCGCCGTTGACAACACCGAAGGTATACTTTGAAAAAGCGGCAAACACCCTTATCGAGGTTTTGGCAAAGCATGAAAAGGATCTACAGAAGTAACCATTGTGGAACAAACTGTTTGCGGAAGGTAAGGTAAGAATCGTTTTTTGAATAAGGAGAGGTCATGGCAGAAGAGCTAAAGAAAGGTGTCCTGGGGTTTCCCTCACTATTGGCAACCGCCGCTGGTGTTTTTGTGGCATCTACGACCCTTGTTTCCTTGGGACAGGGCGTGGGTGTAGGAGGATACACTTTTATCTTGGCCATGATTATCGCCTGCTTCCTCATGGTCGTACAGGCAATTACGTTCAGCGAACTCTCTCTGATGATGCCCAGGGCCGGGAGCGTAAGCTCTTACACCGAGATCGCTCTCGGCCACTTTCCTGCAATTGTCGCAACGCTGTCCGGCTACATCATTATTCAGTTGCTCGCCGGGCCAGCCGAGCTATCTGTTGCAGGGCTCATCCTGAACCAGCTCTTTTTACCCGGGGTTTCCCCCAAGGTCATTTCTCTTGCTTTGCTGGCAATCTTCATGATATTGAACCTGCTTGGGGTCGATGTTTTCGCGAATTTCCAAATCGTTTTCACCATGATCGTTGTAGTGACACTCTGCTGTGTAGGAGCAGCAGGTCTCGTGAACACACCCACTACCCTCCAACACATTCAACCCCTGGCGATCGGGAATCCAATGTCGCTCGTGGCTCTGGCAGTGTGGTTATTTATCGGGGTCGAGTTTGTCTGCCCCCTCATAGAAGAAGCACGGAACCCGAGAAGGCACGTACCATTGGCAATGATTGGCGGTCTTGCGCTGATCCTGGTGGTTCAGACAGTTCACGCCTTTGCCGCTGCGCGGTTCGTGGATGCAGCAAAACTGGCCGAATCTCCGACCCCTCAGCTTGTAATAGCGCAGGCAATCTTAGGAAAGTTTGGCTATTACTGGATTGGGGCCATGTCGTTTTTCGCAACAGGGAGCATTATCAACGTGCTCTTGGCTGGTGTTCCGCGCATGCTTTACGGTATGGCCCATGCGGGGCAGGTCCCCTCAATTTTCAAATACCTGCATCCCCGGTTCAAAACCCCCTGGGTGGGGATTATTCTCCTCGCTGCTGGGATGGGA
>CAYGXB010000566.1:0-2041 GCA_964353605.1 uncultured Bacteriovoracaceae bacterium | reverse complement strand
ATCCGCAATCCTGATCGGATGCAGTTTGAAGCTCCCGGGGAGTTGGGGGCGTTGTTAGGACTGGATCGTGCTCCGGAGGCCAAGACCATCCGGCGGAAGCTGCTGGAGCTGACCGAGCGCAAGCTGGCGCACCGATTCAGTGGGGGATTGGCCGAGCGCTGGGTGCGCCAGGCTTCTCGGGCGGTAGGGCTGTTGTACGTAGACGGCCACGTGCGAGCCTACCATGGAGAGAAGCACCGCCTGAGCAAGACGCACGTGGCACGGCGTCGGCTGTGCATGGCAGCTACCACTGACTACTGGATCAACGACAAGAGCGCGGAACCGTTGTTCTTGATCACCGGTGAGGCGAACGAACGGCTGATAGCGACACTGAAGGAACGGATCCTCCCCGAGGTGCGTCGGCTGGTGGGAACGCGCCGCGTGACCGTGGTATTCGACCGGGAGGGCTGGAGCCCGAAGTTGTTCGCCGAACTCTATGAAGCGGGCTTCGACGTGATGACCTATCGTCGGGGCCGGTATCGGAAGTGGCCCCTCGGCGCCTTTGCTGTTGTCCAAGGACGTGTGGAAGGGCGGCGAGTGTCGTATCGGCTTGCCGAAAAGACCGTTCGAATCCGTCGCGGGTTCAAGATGCGGGAGGTCCGACGACTGCGGGCGGACGGCACCCGGCAGACCGCAGTGCTGACGACACGCTGGAAGATGCCCATCCTTCAGGTGGCGTGGCGGATGTTCGCACGCTGGCGGCAGGAGAACTTCTTCCGCTACATGCGTGAGCACTTCGCCCTGGACGCCCTGGCAACTCGCCGCGTGCAGCCGGTGGATCCCTCACGCTCTATACCCAACCCCAAACGCAGGGCCCTGGAGAAGCGCCTGGCATCGATGCGCCTCCAGCTGCAGAAGCTGCAAACCGAGTATGGCGCGCGGGCCCTGGATAATGAAGAATCCCGACGGCCGACCGCGCGCGGGTTCAAGATCGCTAACGGTCGGCTGGGAACTGAGATTCGAGCCTTGAGCGAGCGATGCCGTCGCCTCAAGGAGCGGATCAGCGCTTTGCCCAAGCGGGTGGCCGTGGGTGAGGCAGAGGGCGAGACGATGGTGAGTCTGGATCCCGAGACCAAACACCTCACGGACACAATCAAGATGGTAGCCTACCGCGCCGAGACAACCCTTGTGGGAGTTCTGGGCCCTGCGTATGCACGCACGGAGGAGGAGGGGCGAGCCCTGGTGCGAGAGATTCTTCGCGCCTCCGCTGACATTTTACCCGATGAAGGGGCCAGTGTGCTGCGCGTCCGGCTGCATGGGTTGGCAAACCCGCGGAGCAACGAGGCGGTCAAGCACCTCTGTGAGCAACTCAACGAGCTTGACATCACCTATCCGGCAACGGCCCTACGACTGCGCTATGAGCCCGGTTTTGTTCCATTGATTTCCGCCACGGGTCAGGAGTCCTGAAATTACACCCGCTGCGTAGTCAGCTTCAACCTGAGCACACTTCCCGCCGGAGCCCAGATTCAGTCCGCAGTGCTCAAGATGTACCAGAATGCGGATTGGGGCGGCACCAGCTACGCCGCCTCCACGGCGGGGCTTGCAGAGGTTCTTGTGGACAACATCAGCTATTCATCGTTCACAACCGACCTTTTTTACGGATATACCACCGGCACGGACATCGGAATCGGGCCGCTCGCGACATCCTTTTTAGCGGATACGTGGCATCAGCTGGATGTGACCACCTCGGCAGAGGACGAAGTTAATCTGTACCATAACGGCCGTTTGCAGTTCCGCGTCTATCATCACTACGACAACAACAATAATGGGATTGCAGACTTCGACGGTTGGGTGATGGGCGACAGCCCCACGAATAGGCCCGAGCTCGTCATAACGTACAAATAGGCTCTCGACCTTGAAAGGGGCCGCATTCAATGCGGCCCCATCGTCATTTCACGGTGACCGTCGGGGAACCCGCGACCTCCTTGTAGGTGACCTGGATTGTCGCCTTCCCCTTGGAGATAGTGACAAGCTCGCCCGTCGCGCACCACGTCTACGATAC
>CAYGXB010000565.1:0-2049 GCA_964353605.1 uncultured Bacteriovoracaceae bacterium | reverse complement strand
GGCGAGGGGTACATGTACATCATGAGCGAAAAGTACGCTTCCGTGTGAAGAACCTCATTTTGAGAGGTATAACCTCCCCACTGCTATCGCAAAATGAATGATCATTCCGTCGGAACATAGGCGAAATGCCGCCTGAGCTAAAGGGGAATTTGATCTAGGGATCGGCCGGAATGCAGCGCAAGGCTGACGCTGCGTTCATCCTGAACGAACCGAGGTGTTCGCCGGCAGAGGCAACGCATACAGAGCAAATAACGCTCATACGTCAAAGGTGCTTATCTGGAGATCTTGACCGGCGGTTTTATGGCCGCTATTATGACGCCGGAAATCCCCACCACGACTGCTCCGATGATAAACGGTACGAAATAGGATCCCGTCGTATCCTTGAGCATCCCCCCGATGAACGGGCCTGAGAAGCCGGCCAGGCCGAATGCGGTGAAGAGCAGGCCATAGTTGGAGCCCTGCGCCGTCGGTCCATAGTATTGGAGGCAGGTGGCGGGGAAGAGGGTGAACATCGCCCCATAATTCCAGCCCACGAGGGCCGCGACAACGGATAGGAGAATTACTGAAGATCCCGCAGGGTATAACAGGAGCATGGCCGCCACCTGGAGGGTGAAGATGCCTAGGAAGGAGGCCTTCGTGCCGACCTTGTCTGCAATCGCGCCGATCAGGATCCTTGTTGCGGCATTGAATATGGCGAGGGAGCTCACTGCGGCCGCTGCCTGCATCGGATCCAGTCCTGCATCCCTTCCATGTCCAGCGATATGGCCGATGACCATGAGCCCGGCAAAGCATCCGCAGAAGTATGCGAGGTAGAGAAGCCAGAATTGCGGAGACCTGATTGTCTCGGAGAAGGTGTAATCCCTGTCCGGTTTGTCCGGATTACTCCCTGGGGATACGGGCTGTTTCCACCCCACCGGTTTCCACCCGGCGGGGGGGACATCAAGGCAAAAAGCGGAGATCAAACCTATGACCCCCATGGCTATGCCGACATAGATAAATACATAGCGCCAGCCAAGGTTCGGGTTGGTGATGATCGAGGTGGCGAGTGGCGCCATGATGAATGAGCCGAGGCCGAGGCCGACGACGGCAAACCCGGTCGCGAGCGCTTTCCGGTCTGGCCACCATTTGGGTGCTGTGGCGATGGGGGGGAGATACACCAGACCGCCTCCGAATCCGGCGATCAGTCCGTACGTGAGGTAGAGCTGCCCCTTGGTATGGATGAATCCGGAAAGAATGAATCCCAAAGCGAGGACGGCTGAACCAATCAACACGACGATCCGCGGACCGTATCTATCGCTCATCTTCCCCGCCACGAATGTCGTCAGACCGAAGACGAGTGCGCAGAGGGAAAAGGCCATGGCGATGTCGGCCCTTGACCAGCCGAATTCAGCGCTGAGCGGTTTGATGAAGACGCTCCAGGCATACAAGAGGAGTCCGCAATTCGTGCTTCCCAAAATCCCCCCTACAAGGGGTAACCACCGCGGCATGCTGCTTTTTTGATCCCTTTCCATCCCCTATGAACCTCCTTTCCCCCATTCTGATGATAATTATTTCATTATATTACAAGAAAACATGCCATGCAAAGGAAAACAGCCTGCCGCATAGGGGAGAAAGATCATGCCGCTTAAAGAGCCATCACGGCACGGGTTGCTTTGCATGATGATTAGTTACCAAGCCCATATCACCCCCAGCATCATCTGGGTCTGACTCGACATCCGCAGGGTATGCCCGGAGAGCAAGCGAGTGGGCGAAATGAAAAATTTTGGTTGCATTGTTCAATGATTGGTTAACGAAGAGAAGTTCCCCTACAGGAATGGATCTTGGATAATTGGATAAGATGAGATCAACTGCAATGGCCTCGGGGAAATGGGGGAGTATTTCTACCTGATGGGTGTGTTGTGAAAAGTCCTTTTTAGGCTTGACTTTTGTATAATCATTGGCTACAGACATTTGTGCGCAAGCTGCTGGTGCGCTTAAGAGGGCTGGCGTAGCTCAATTGGCAGAGCAGCTGACTTGTAATCAGCAGGTTGTGGGTTCGATTCCCACCGC
>CAYGXB010000564.1:0-2055 GCA_964353605.1 uncultured Bacteriovoracaceae bacterium | reverse complement strand
TACCGACGATGCAAGAGCCGTCATGGGCGAGATTCGCGCGCTCGCGGACAAGACGCTGAAGATGTCCAAGGAGTTGAAGAAGGTGCAAGAGGAGCTGAGCGACGGAGGATTACAGCCGTGACGAAATGTACGACCAGGGGGGTTATAACGGGCGCTGTAAGCGGGGGCGTCGTAGGACTTCTCTCCTGGCTCGCCCTGCGGTCGAAGACCGACTGGGCTATGGTGAAGCGTGTCGGGCTTCCTCTGGGCCTGGGCGGCGTCGTGGGCCTCCTGGCGGGATTTGCAGCGAAGCACACTTGTGAGGTCGGCAAGCTGGCGCCGGCGTACCGGGGGATGGCCGGCGTAGGCAAGCTGCCGCGTTGGCTGAAGTGTCCCGAGGTGAAAGGCATCTCGAAGTCGATGTGGAAGCGCGGCGTGCGCGTGGAGATGGAGCACACGTCGAATCCTCGGATCGCTCATTGCATCGCCGCCTCACATTTCGCGGAATCGCCATCGTACTACGATAAATTAGAGCAGATGGAACGCGGAATGCGGAGAAAGCATGTCTGACACGGCCTACATGGAGCCCATCGTGAAGTCCCAGCCGATTCGGCTGTTGGACATGCTTGTCATCGGTCCGCTGATGATCATCGGCGGAGGCATGTTGGAGAAGCAGAAGAAGCATCTGGTCGGCATCCCGTTGGCACTGTTTGGTCTGACGACCATCGTGTACAACGCGATGAACTACTGGGAAGTGAAGAAGTTGGAGGAGAAAAATGGCTAAGAAGAACACTGGAAGAAATCTATTCATCAGCGGTGTTGTTATCGCCGCCGCTGGTGGTATCGGGTACCTCATCTGGAAGAAGATGAAAGAAAAAGAAGAAACCGATCTGAGTGGTCTTGGAGCGGCAAGGACTTATCTTTGTCCTCCGAGATCTCATCTAGTAGGTATCGCTGATGGGAAGCCGCCCTGCTGTGTTGATGTTCCAACGGAAATTCATGTACCAGAAGGAACAAAGTGTCCTCATGGATATGCTACGTTTTCGGGAGGTACTTTCGCCGGTACTACAATTTGTAATGCGACATCAAAGTATTTGAGGATGCATTGCGTGGGGTAAGAAAGGTAATGAAACTTGGCTGGAAAATAGGTTTGTGTTTAACGGGGGGGCTGCTCGGATTTGAGTTATTGGGCGCATTCCTACGTCATGCAGATCGTAGTAATCTATTTGGGGCAGCTAATAAGCGTGCTAAGTCTATTCAGCGACCCTTGCTCGTCGTGGGGGACCCTTTCGGCGGTGTATGGACAAAGATTTTTCCTGCCTATGGTTGTGGCGATGTTTGTATAGACTTACAGGGATGTAAGTGTCCTGTTCAAATTCAGGCCGACATTACCAAGGGTGTAAACCTAGAATCGGACTCCTATGTTGTCTATGTCGCCTGCGTTCTTGAATACGTCGAGGACATTGAGGCGGCGTGGCTTGAAATCATTCGATTGGCCGGTTCTGTGGATAATATTTTCATCGTCCGCGTGCAGTCGTGGACGCTTTCAAGTTGGTTGGTGCCGGGAGCAAAATGGGTGATTCGTAAGGCTCCTCCGCAGGAGCCAGTATTTCAGGCTGATCGGCGCGTGGGATTATTTGAAGGTCATGGATCGGTTGGGGCGTTGCTCAAACAAGGAAGTTATTTATGGCCATAGAACAGCCATGGTGGGAATCTAGTTTTGTGTGGGACGCCATAACGACTGGCGGTGCTGGACTGACGGCCCCAGTATTTTATGCAACAGGTTCCACTAATGAGGTTGTGACTAAACAAGATATACGAAGGCTTCTGCATACCGGGTGCTGGCTGGTTGTGGGTAGTATTGCCGGGGATATTTTGGGGTACAGTATTTACGATACTTTGCGTAGACGGGGTTGGAGTTCATGGAAAGCGGGCGCAGCAGCAGGAGGATTAGGCGGCGTAGTGACAATGGCTGTGCTCGCCGTAACCAGCATGTTTGTTAAGCGTCCTCTGGTTCCGATATTAGTACCGAAAGGACAGGACGCATGATTAGCGGTATGCCAATGCCTGTCTATT
>CAYGXB010000563.1:0-2060 GCA_964353605.1 uncultured Bacteriovoracaceae bacterium | reverse complement strand
CGAATCTCCCGGATTTCTCGAGTGCCTGCTTCGACTGCTCTGCAATCCTTTTCTGCGCCTTGGTGTTGTAGAAGATCACGCTCCGGTACTGTGAGCCTCTGTCCACAAACTGGCCGCCGCTATCTGTCGGGTCGATCTGATGCCAGAACACGTCCAGGAGCTGGGAGTAGGTCGCCTTGGACGGATCATACTTCACCTGGATAGCCTCGACATGACCGGTCGTACCGGAAGAGACTTCTTCGTAGGTTGGGTTCACTTTATGTCCGCCAGTATAGCCCGCGATCACTTCGATGACGCCGTTCATCTTCTCAAAGGGGGACTCCATGCACCAGAAGCACCCCCCGGCAAAGGTGGCCGTCTCGACCCGAGCCTGTGCATTTCCCCCGGTAATGAGGAGGGAAAACAGGAAGAAAAGGGGTCTGAATAATTTTGACATATTGCTTACCTCCTGATGATTAGACGAACCATATATAGGAACGATTCTCAATAGGAGTATTTATAACAAGACGAAACCACCGGCATCACCCTTCATGTTCGTAGCCCTCCTGGCACTCAGGATAAGGGCCCGATAATATGCAGACACGGATGCCCCTCTGCCAAGGATGGTATCGATCGACGCCAGGGCACGGGATGTGGCGAGGGCGGTACCCGTCGATTTTAGCATGCAATGCGTGCCGGTCAGGCGTGGAGAGTGAACGCGCCCACGTACGAGGATGAGGCGGCGGTCTCTAGAAAAAATCTCCCCCCGGTCACTGTCTGGGACATGGTGAAGGATGCCGCGAGATTGGGCTATCTTTTTACACAAATGGTATTTCGGCTTTGAGCCGGAATCGGTGATACAGGGTATCCTGTCTGCGCGGAAACTGAAGAAGGCGGTGGCGCAGTGCATCAGGGGGCACAAGGACACCGCAGGTGGCCTTGGAACCGTAAGCAGCGTGCGCCCTATAATACTATGCCTATAGGGTAACACGCCAATCGGATATGGGGTTCGTTGTTTCATGCAACTTGATATTAGAACGAAAGAACCCTAACATACTATGTAGTGTATGGTAAGAATGGTGGGCAGTTTGACTGACAGCATATTCAACCGGAAAGGAGCATAGATCATGGAGTTCCAAGAACTTTTGAAAAACAGGCGCGCTATCAGGGATTTTCAGGAGAAGCAGGTGCCCTTATCAGTCGTGAAGGAGATCATTCAGGATACGTGTCTCGCCCCCACGGCAAGCAATGGCCAGCCCTGCAAGTTTATCATCATTCAGGATTGCGATTACATCAAGAGGCTCTCGGATGAAAGCAAGCGGAATCTTCTTTCGGATCTGGCCCAGAATCCAACGTCACCCTTGAAAATGTACGAAGAAATCCTTCGTGATGAGAAGTTCAATGCCTTTTACAATGCCCCCTGCTTAGTGTATGTGATCGGCCCTACGGCAGTCTGGTCTCTGGATATAGACTGCGCCCTGACGGTTGCCTATTTCATATTCTCAGCAACTTCCAGAGGACTGGGAACGTGCTGGATTGCCTTGGGAGCTAACATCCGGGATCCTCGAATACTCAAAGAGATGGGGGTAACAGAAGGCTACCGGATTGTTGCCCCCATCATTCTGGGTTATCCGACCGGCATACCTCAGGCATCGGAACGGCATTCCCCCGACATCGTCAAGATCATTTCCTGATGATCATAGACGTGTCACGCACGCATCGATATGCCTTGCATGCGGATGATGGGAGAGGCATGTCATAAAACGTACTGAGGGTGAGGTCAGAGGGGACGTCCTCCAGGATCCACGGGTAAAACTTCGTTTCCGCCCGTGAGTTTGAGAACCTGAGCACGGCTTGACCACCTGGGCACTATCCTCTCCATTATACCCCGTGCCGGTTAGGCGCTTCCGTCCGCAAGATAGATGGTTGAACTTTTAGAGAAATCGAAGGTCAGATCATATTGCATGCAAGATAATGCATGTCAAGATAATGCATTGACAGGCAAAGCCCTTTATCCTATCCTATTTCCTTTGGAAAACGGCCAATGATGATGAAACCATCAATGGTGCCCGTAAACGTCG
>CAYGXB010000562.1:0-2064 GCA_964353605.1 uncultured Bacteriovoracaceae bacterium | reverse complement strand
CTAATGGAGCTAAATTGAGTCCGAGACCGATGCGGTCCAATTGGTCTGCATATTGGGTGAAATTATCCCAACTTAATCCATCGGAAGGGAGATGAAACTCATGCATTTTTAGGTAGTCGATCAGAACAGCCCTTCGCTCATCATTCACGGGAAAAGCACCAATTCCACAATTACCTATTACCTCGGTCGTCACTCCCTGCAATGCCTTGCTTTCGGCCAGAGGGTGTTTAAAGATGGTGAGATCGGTATGGGAGTGGATATCGATAAAACCCGGGGCGGCCACGAGCCCATCCGCCTCGATGACCGCTTTTCCTCCACCCTTTATGGACAGCGAGACCTCTGTGATCATTCCATTCTCTACGGCAATATCTCCCCGAAAGGGCTCTCTATTCGAACCATCGATCACCCGTGCACCCCGAATGAGAAATGAAGACATACGAACAACTTCGCTATTTCATTCACAGATGTCAAGCTCAAATTTTTGTAGAGGGTTCCGCATTACTAAGGAGTCCATCGTAGTATAGAAACCGGGAGCTAATCCCTCCTTCCCTCCCTCCTTCGGCAAGCTCAGGATGGTGAGCCTGTCGAACCATTTACAAAGGGAGGCAAGGGGAGATTTTCGGAACTTATGTCTTCCCAATTATGGACTGATTAATGCAAACGCAATAAATAATTTTACCGTTTCTGTAGGGTGCGTTCCCCGAACGCACCGCCTGGTCGGCATGATCGCCTGCCTGCCGGTAGGCAGGGGGATCACGCCCTACAAGGTTGTAATGGAATAAAATGCGTTTGTATTAGTAAATGAGAGAACATCGATCTCAGAGTACCATCCATAAGAAAATGTTGTTTATCATGCAGCAGGTTAGACTTGATAAAATGATGAAACATCGATGGACTTGATGAAAAAGAGAGACGCTGCTTGTTCACACGTTTATGGAAAAGCGGATGCTTCTCTTGACCTTGCGCTCTGCCGTTTGTTATTTAAAGGATGAGCTTTGTTGTGGATGATTTTCTATCGCACTACATCTCGTGTCAAAAATAAAAGCGCGCTCATTATGATAAAATTAGCTCAGGAGGTTTGGCCCATTCGCATCCCTCTACCCGAGCGTTTCAACGTGGAATGGATGCTCAACCACATTCGTACTTCTTCCTATGGCATCCCGTACCGTTTTGTGGGTCCAGGTGTCCTACGCAGGCCCCTGTGGCTCGCCGGCGCTCCCGCCCTGGCAGAGTTCGACCTATCGCAGGCCGGTACGATGGGACTCCGTCTGGTGTCCCTTCTGGGGCATGCTCCCCGGCCGAACAAGAAGAGAGGCGCTTTACTCGATGAACTTACCACACAAGCCCGGTTCCTATGGGGCCTCAACGATGATGCCGAGGACCCTCATGCTTCAATGGCCTCCGATCCGGATATGGCACCCCTTCTTGAACGGTTCGGGGCACTGCGAATCGTGCGGGCTCCCGATCTGTATGAAGCCCTGCTTGTAGCCGTGATAGGACAACAGGTAAGTGTTCAGGCGGCGCAATCTGTACGACGGCGGTTGATGCAGAATATGGGGACACGAGTCACCGTGGACCATGCCCCCGGGCAAGAGAATCATTATCTCTACCCCACTGCGCGGCAGTTGATCAAAGCCGGTGAATTGGCATTGCGCGAACAAGGTTTGTCCCGACAGAAGTCTAGCTACCTTTTAGAAATAGCCAATCGTGCGGCGACGGGCGAACTCGACCGTGAGGCGTTCGCACCGCTGTCCGATGAAGACGCACTCAGGCGCCTGTGTGAAATCAAAGGTGTGGGGCGTTGGACGGCTGAGATTGCGCTGATGCGGGGCCTTGGCCGGAATGACGTTTTCGCCGCGGGTGATCTGGGGTTGCAATCGGCCGTGCAAGAATTGCGGGGGATGCGGATGCGGCCTTCAGAGAAGGCATTACGGAAAATCGCAGAGCGCTGGAATGGCTGGCGTAGCTACGCCGCGTTTTACCTGTGGATGACGCTGCAGAGCAGGGCACTGTAGCATCCTTCTCCTTTTGCCTGCTCTTTTCATGGGCTCAGGGCGGGGACAC
>CAYGXB010000561.1:0-2068 GCA_964353605.1 uncultured Bacteriovoracaceae bacterium | reverse complement strand
ACAGAGGCTAGCAATGCTTTTACCATCCTAGGTAGGGAGGAGGTATGGCATGAAAGAGGTCATGGTCGGAAAGTCGGTACTCCAGGTGGTAGTGGGCGATATCACCAAGCAGGATACCGAGGCAGTGGTGAATGCGGCCAACAGTCAGCTTGCCCCGGGCGGTGGGGTGGCCGGTGCCATCCACAGGGCCGCCGGTCCGGAGCTCTGGGAGGAATGCTCGCAGCTTGGCGGTTGTGCCACAGGCGAGGCGAAGATCAGCAAGGGCTATCGGCTCCCGAACAAATACGTCATCCATACGGTCGGGCCGGTGTTCAGGGGAAGAAAGGAGGACGCCGTCCTGCTCCGTTCTTGTTATCTCAACTCCCTGAAGCTTGCCGATATGCACGCCATACAATCCATTGCATTTCCAGCCCTGAGCACAGGGATATTCGGCTACCCGGTGGGAGAGGCTGCCCAGGTTGCCTTCGATGCCATTCTGGAATACCTGAAGGGGGATACCCACATTGAGATCGTCCGCATGGTCCTCTACGATGAAGCCGCCCATCAGATCCATATCGATTACCTCGATCACTGGGAACACAGGGCATGAAGGTCGCTGCCGTCATCCCCGCACGGTATGCATCCAGCAGGTTTCCGGGGAAACCGCTGGTGGAGATCTGTGGAAAACCTATGCTCCGGCTCGTCTATGAGCAGACGGCCGCCTGCAAGGGGATAGACCTTGTCCTCATCGCCACCGACGACGAGAGGATTCTCTCCGCCGCCCAGGCATTCGGCGCCCGGGCCGTCATGACCAGCCCGGCATGCACATCCGGCACCGACCGCGTGGCCGAAGCGGCCAAAGGGATTCAGGCCGAGGCTTTCATCAATATACAGGGCGACCAGGTGCGGCTCGACCGCGATGCGCTTTCCTCCATGGCCGATGAGCTCAAACGAGGCTGCCCCATGATCACCATCGCCACCCCGGCACGACCGGAAGATGGAGAGGACCCGCACTGCGTCAAAATCGTCGTGGATGCTCGCGGATATGCCCTCTATTTCTCGCGCACCCCCATACCCTATGCACAATCAAAAGGGCACTATACCATGCTCAAGCACGTGGGCATTTACGGCTTCAGCCGGGAGACGCTTTTTAATTTTGCGAGTATGCCCCCTTCGCCCCTCGAGCTCACCGAATCGCTCGAACAGTTGCGGGCGCTCGAAAACGGCATCCCCATCAAGGTGATCATATCCCACGCAACCTTTTTCGATATCAATACCCCCCAGGACAGAGAGAAGTTCTTACGTCAATGGCCGCAATAATCCTCTACCTCTATCGGCTGTTCGCCAACATTCTCATCTGGCCTCTTTGCCTGGCCTTGCGGAATCATCCCAACTTCAAGGAAACGCTACGCCTGCGCCTCTCCCTCAAACTGCCGGCACCCCCACGGGGTGATCTCATCTGGTTTCACGGGGCCTCTCTCGGCGAGGTCAAGGCAATTGCCGGACTCATCGCTGTCATCAAGCAGAGAAGGCCCGACCTCGTCATCTGCCTCACCACCATGACCGCCACCGGCAGGCAAGCCGCGGCCAAGATCGAGGGCGTGGACCTGATCCTGCCGTTCCCCTTCGACCTCGCCTGGGTCATGCGGCGCTATCTCGACCGGCTCTCCCCAAAGGTCCTGGTCATTGCCGAAACCGAGATCTGGCCCAACCTCATCCTGCAGGCGCAAGCAATGGGCATCGAGGTGCTCTTCGTCAACGCCCGCATGTCCGGGGAGACGTTTAAGCGGTACAGTATCCTCTCCTCTTTTTTTGCACACATCCTGCGCAAAACACGGATTCTCGCCATTGCCGAGGAGGATGCCCGCAGGTTTTCCTCCCTCGGGGCGCTTCATGTGGCAGTGCTCGGCAACCTCAAGTTCGATGCCCTGCACTCAACCGATCCCGGTCGGGCTGATCAGATCAGAACCTCCCTCCCGGGAGGTGACCGGCCGATATTCATTGCCGGCAGCGTGAGGGAAGGGGAGGAGCGTATGGTTATCGATGCTGTCCGGTACGCTGCCGTGCGCATCCCGAATCTCTTAGCCCT
>CAYGXB010000560.1:0-2073 GCA_964353605.1 uncultured Bacteriovoracaceae bacterium | reverse complement strand
CAGAAGTCCCAGTTGTTCAGGGCGCTGCGCAGGTTGGTGCGGGGGTCGCGCTTGACGGCGTGGTTCAGGTCCGGGAACTTTAAGGGATCCCGCAGGAAGAAGACCGGTGTGTTGTTTCCCACCAGGTCCCAATTCCCCTGCTCGGTATAGAACTTGGTTGCAAAGCCCCGGATATCCCGCTCGGCATCCGCCGCCCCGCGCTCGCCAGCCACGGTGGAAAAGCGGGTAAAGGTCTCAGTCTTCTTGCCAATTTCCGAGAAGATCTTGGCCTTGGTATAGCGGGTGATGTCGTGCGTGACCGTGAAGGTCCCATAGGCGCCGGAACCCTTGGCGTGCATGCGGCGCTCGGGGATGACCTCCCGATCGAACTGGGCGAGTTTCTCCAGGAACCAGACATCCTGCAGGAGCATCGGTCCGCGCTTTCCGGCGGTCATGACGTTCTGGTTATCGACTACCGGGGCGCCGGCGCTGGTGGTCAGTTTCTTTTCATCTTTCATCGGTTTCTCGTTTTTTGCCATACTTTCCTCCTTTCTGTGTACTGGTTTTACAAACATTCATGAGAGCCAGATCATAAGCAATCTTATAAGAGCAACTATATCAACAAAGAATTATTCTTAATACAAGCGAAAAAATATTCCTCTACCCCTCCTGGCATGCCGGGCACAGGCCGAAGAAGTCCAGGCGGTGGGAGAGGACCCGGTAGCCGGTCTTCTTCCTCATCTCTTCACTGAGCTCGTCTAGGCTGGAGAGCTCCGGGTCCATGATCTTCCTGCACCTTGTGCAGATCATGTGGGGGTGGGAGAAGGGCTTGCGTCCGTCGTACCGGTTGCTGCCGTCCGGGAAGCCGAGCTCTAGTACCTCGTTGAGCTCTTTCAGGAGAAGCACGGTCTTGTACACCGTTGCCAGGCTCGTGGTCGGGAATTTGGCCCTCACCGCCTCATAGACCTGGGCCACGGTCGGATGGTCTTGGCTTGCGGTAAGGATTTCGAGCACGGCAAGACGCTGGGGGGTGAGCCGGAAGTTCCGCTCCTTGAGCTTGGAGAGCATCTGGTCAAGACGCTGTCTCGGTTCATAATAAGGTTGCTGCTTTCGCAAGAGTTCGCTCTCTCGGGTGATGTAATTTTTCCTAATAATAATTCTTACGTAATTATATATATGCTCCTTCAAAAGGTCAAGGGGGAAACCTTGCCGGAGCATGAATGCTCTGAACTGAGGAGATGGCCACCCAGATCACCTATCCGGACCTTTCTTTCACGGACAGGCTACAGATCGATCTGGGAGGGGTGAATGTAGAGGTTCTGTACATTGCCCGCTCCCATACGGATGACAGCCTCCTCGTATATCTCCCCGAAGAGAAGGTGCTCTTTACAGGTGACGCGCTCTTTACCGATTGCTATCCCTTCATGGGGTACGGTTACATCCCAGGCTGGATCAAGACCATCGATTACATCTCAACCTTGAACGTCGACAAGATCATTCCTGGTCATGGACCGATCCCGGGAAAAAAGGACGTGGCCGACATGAAGGCGTATCTCCTGGCCTTCGATAAGAAGGAGCGAAGATTGTGCGCCAAGTCCAACGACATCGAATATAGAGCGGCCGAAATCAAGAAATCCGTCCCCCGAAGGGCGCAGGCAGACTTCCTGATAATGGGGAGCATCCAAGCCAAATACCTCAAGAAAAGATAACGTCTCAATTCCCCCCGAACCCCCTTGCCTCAAGGGGTACTATAGTTAGGGCTGCGCCTAATGGGCGGCGGCCCAGTTCAGGCCGGTGCTGACCTCCACTTTGACCGGCACGTCCATGGGATAGGCATTTTCCATCTCACGTGTGGCGATGGCCTTCAGTTCATCGACTTCATCGAGGGCGACCTCGAAAACGAGCTCGTCGTGCACCTGGAGGATCATGCGGCTCCGCATGCTCTTGAGACGCGCGTGGATCCTGACCATGGCCATCTTGATGATGTCGGCGGCGCTGCCCTGGATGGGGGTATTGATGGCGATCCGGCGTGCGGCCTCCCTCTCGTTGAAGTTGCTCGAGGCACCGTCCCCCAGATACGCGTATTGCTCGCCG
>CAYGXB010000559.1:0-2075 GCA_964353605.1 uncultured Bacteriovoracaceae bacterium | reverse complement strand
CCTTCCCTTCGAGCAGCCCCGAGATATCCTTGCCGTCGATGATCCTGTCGGTCGGGAGGGTGAGGCCGGCAAGCGCGAGACACGTGGGGAAGAAATCGATGTTCATCACCGGCTCGCTGCATATGCTCCCGGCTGGGATGCGCCCCGGCCAGCATGCAAGCATGGGCACGCGAAACCCGCCTTCATAGCTCTGCCCTTTTCTCCCCCGCAGACCACCGGTGCTGCCGTTAAAAAAGGCGCCATTATCGCTGGTGAAGAGAATGATCGTATCCCGTGCCAGGTTGTTCCTCTCCAGACAGCTCAAAACCTCGCCAACGCTCCAGTCAATCTCCTGAACCGTGTCTCCATACAGCCCGCCTTCCGACGAATTCCTGAAGCGCTTCGACGGGTAGTTCGGCTGGTGGGGATCCTTGTGCGCGAAGTACAGGAAGAACGGTTCCCGCTTTGATTGTTCGACAAAGTTGACGGCTTCCTGGGTTAAAATCCCGGTATAGGGTTCCTGGGCCAGGCCTATATCGTGTACGATCTCTTTCTCACCCCGCCAGAATGGATAATAGGGCGGGTCATCATTGACGCCAAAGAAGCCGGCAAAATAATCAAATCCATGCTTATAGGGATGATACTGCGGCAACTTGGTGAAATCGCCCAGATGCCACTTGCCGATGGCCGCCGTCTTGTATCCCGCCACCTTCAATGCCTTGGCAAGCGTGATTTCCGACAACGGCAGGCCTGCGATTATGCTTTTCGCGCCGATACCATCTATGGCGCCAAGATGTACAAAGAGGTCGAAGAAGGCAAAGCGCCCTATAGTATGGCCGATCTTTTTCATGATCGGTTCGTGCATGTCCACCGGGAAGGTGACGCCGGTCCGATGCGGATACCTGCCGGTCAGCAATCCCGCCCGGGACGGGGAACACAACGCGTTGCAGGAATAGAAATCGGTAAATTTCATGCCTTCACGGGCCATTCTGTCGAGGTTCGGGGTTTTGATGGCGGCGCTCCCATAGCATCCGAGATCGCCATACCCCAGATCATCGCACAGGACGACGATGATATTGGGCCGCTTGCCTTCGTACGTGCTGACTTTTTTCATCAGGCCCTCGACCGGTATCCCCACTTTCTCAGGAGCGTCATAAATGGCAGGGTCGATATTGAGCACGTATTCCGACTTTTTGCCGCAACCCAATACTCCCGCACCGGCAATACCGATGGCCGTAACGGTACCCAATTTCAAAAAGTTTCGCCTGTTTATCGGTGTCTCGTGCATATATGCACCTCCTGAAAGATTTTTATATCCTGCCGCAGCATTTCTTGTACTTCAAACCGCTGCCGCAGGGGCACGGCGCATTGCGGCCGATACTATCGTCATGTGCTCTGGCAGCACGCTGCACTCCCTCCTGTTTCCGTCGCCATTCCGCCACCAGCCGGCGCATGTCACTGTCCGCGTGCGCGAAGAACAGCTTGAACGCGGCGCAGAAATGGTTGAGATTCCTGTCGCGCGGGTCGCGGATGCGATCCTTCGTGCACCCCCCGCGACAGAGCGCAAACCACGTGCATTCGCCACAGCCTGCCGGGAGATCGGACTTCCACTTTCCAAAATCCATCTGTTTTGGCGAGTTTAGCATATCTGCAAGGCGATTTTCCATGACATTCCCGAGCTTCCACCCCGGCTCGACGAAGAAATCGCAGGCATAGACATCGCCATTGTGCTCAACCACCACATACCGGCCGCATTCGTCCTGCAGCGTGCATTCAGGCGGGGCGAGGCCGGCATAGCTGAAGAGGAGCGATTCGAAGAAGCGTATGGACGTCGTGGGAGCGCCGTCGACAAAATCAGCCCGCCATAGATCGAACAGCTTGCATAAAAAAGCGCCATAGCCCTCTGCGGATACGGAGAACGGGGCAGCGCGCTCCGGGTTTTCAGGGTCGGTCTCCACGCAGGGGATGAACTGCATGTAGGTGAGGCCGAGTTCCTTATGAAACCCATAGATCTCCGCGGGAAAGCGGGCTGAATAATCATTGACCACGGTCAGCGCGTTGACGGACACGCCTGCATCGAGCAGCAGTCTGGCATT
>CAYGXB010000558.1:0-2075 GCA_964353605.1 uncultured Bacteriovoracaceae bacterium | reverse complement strand
CCTGCTGGGCGATCTCCCGTGGCCGGTCCTTGATGGGTTTGCCCGTGATGCGCTCGATCAGGAAGAGGAGGAGGTAACCGCCATCGAGGATGGGTATGGGCAGGATGTTGATGAGGGCCAGGTTGATGCTGATGAAGGCGATGAGCGCGAAAAAGGGCATTGCGCCTGCCTTGAAGGACTTGCCCGACACCTGGGCGATCAAGATCGGCCCGCCGAGGCTCTCCTTGATATTGATGGTCCCATTGATGATCTTCCCAAAAGCTATTCCGGTGATCTTGATCACCCACCAGCACTGGCCCAGCCCGTAGCCGATTCCAGAGATGGGTCCGTAGCGCGTATCAAAGGTCTCGCCGGCAGGACTGATGCCGATGATGGGATGCTGAATTTCTTCCCCGAAGATATTCTTGGCCTTGGTCATCCGCGGCTGCACATGGACCATAAACTCTTTGGCATAACGCTCGATGATGATGTCGATGGATGTCCCCCCGGTTTTTTCGAGCAGGGCGGGGATTTCACCCCATGCCTTGATAGGCGTGCCGGCGACGGAGACGATGCGGTCCCCCCGCATGAGACCCGCTTCATAGGCGGGTGATTTGCCCTGCACCTCGCCGATCTTGGGGGAGAGGGTCGGTATGCCTACCCAGGCAATGATCGTATAGATCAGGAAGGCGAGTACGAGGTTGAAGCCTGGACCTGCCGCCACGATGGCCGCCTTTACCTTGAACGACTTACGCGCGAAGGATTTTGCGGGATCGATATGCATGGTCTCCGCTTCCCCTTCATCTTTGTCCTCACCGAGCATCTTGACATAACCGCCGAGCGGCAGGGCCGAAAGGCGGTACTCGGTCTCGCCGATGCGCTTTCTGATGAGCGCCGGGCCGAAACCGAGGGAGAACTTCAGGACGCCCACCCCGTTGAGCTTGGCGAGCAGGAAATGTCCGAGTTCGTGGAAAAAGATCAGGATACCGAGGACGATGATAAATGCTACGAGTGTTGTCATGCTATCAATCCTTCCGCAACGATTCTTGCCTTCCTGTCCAGAGCGAGGAGATCCTCGGGTCCTGCGATCTCCTCGTCCTTCAGTTTCTCGATGGTCTTCTCGATTAGGTCCATGATTTTGTTGAACGCAATGCGCCGCGCCAGGAAGGCGCTGATCGCCACCTCATCCGCGGCATTCATGATGCACGGGTGGGTCTCCGGCCGCGTCATGGCATGTCGTGCGATGGCGAGCGCGCGGAATTTATCCCCCTCCGGCGGCATGAAATCCAGCTTGAACCCGGCTGCGAAATCGAAGCGCGGGAGCCGCAGGCCGATCCGCTCGGGCCAGGCCAGGGCATAGGCGATCGGCACCCGCATGTCGGGGTTGCCCATCTGCGCCTTGATGCTCGTATCCTTGAACTCGACCATGGAGTGCACGATGCTCTGGGGGTGGATGCAGACATCGATCCTATCCACGGGCACGTCAAAGAGCCAATGGGCTTCGATGATCTCCAGGGCCTTGTTCATCATGGTCGCCGAATCGATGGTGATGCGCTGGCCCATGGTCCACACCGGGTGTCTGAGCGCCTCATCCGGGGTGATGGAGGCGAACGTCTCGAAAGGCCTTTCGCGAAAGGGCCCGCCGGAGGCGGTCAGGACGATGCGCTCGATATCTTCGGGCCGTTCGCCCTGCAGGCACTGAAATATGGCGGAATGCTCGGAGTCCACCGGGATGATCTGCGCTCCCGTCCGCTTGGCTTCCGCCTTGATGAAGGCGCCTCCTACCACCATGGATTCCTTGTTCGCCAGCGCCAGGGTGATCCCCAGACTCACCACCGTCAGCGACGGCAGGAAACCCGCCGCACCGGCGATTCCATTGAGCACGATATCCGGCCTGGTCCGCCGCACCAGTTCCTGGGCGGCATCCGGTCCGCTGATGATATCCCCTGCGGTCTGTGCTGTCCGGGTGACTGCGATCAACTCGGTTCCGCATGCGACCGCCTGCTGTCTGATGCGCTCCACATTCCTGTGGGCCGACAGGACGACCACCTTGTACCTGTCCGGATGCGCCTGTATCACATCGAGCGCGGAAGAAC
>CAYGXB010000557.1:0-2080 GCA_964353605.1 uncultured Bacteriovoracaceae bacterium | reverse complement strand
GTCGTCCTCGCAGCGAACCGGAAGTCCTACCGGGAGATACACGACGAGATTCGCCGGGTGCAATCCGAACCGGCGCCGGCGGGACGAGGCATGCCCAACTGGTTCCGGTCACTGATGCTCTTGCCCTGGCCGCTCTCCAAGCTCTTGGTCGCCCTGCTGCGCGCCAACACCCAACGGGATCCGACCGTCGCCGTATCCATAGGGGGGACGGTGGATGTCACCTCTGTAGGCCTGTTCGGCGGCGGGCACAGCGGCTGGGGCCTCAGTCCCACGTTCGATCCCATTGGCCTGGTGCTGGGTGGTATTTCCTGGAAGCCGGCCGTCGTCGAAGGGCGGATCGAGCCGCGCGAGATCCTGAACTTGACGGTGTCGCTCGACCATGACATCGTCGACGGAGGGCCGGCAACGCGTTTCGTCCGCCGGCTGGTGGAGCTGATTGAGGACGCGCACGGACTGCGCGATCTACATCAGGGATAGGGGAGTTCCGCGCGATGGCCGCCGAAATCACTCCACACGATGCTCAATACGCCTTGGATCTGGTCAAGAAGATCTGTGCCGAAGTAGGGCCCGGGCTTCCCGGCACGCCTCAGGAGCGGCAAAGCGCGGCGATCCTCAAGAAGGAACTGGAGATGCATCTGGGCGCCGAAAACGTGGCCGAGGAGGAGTTCACCCTGGCGCCGGGTGCCTTCCTCGCCACCTTTCCCGGTGTGGTCTGCATGCTGGCCGCCGTCATCCTGAACATCTCCATCGGGCGACTCGCCGGTACCTCCACCTGGATTGCCTCCCTTGCCGCCGTGGCCTTCTCGATCCTCGTGCCGCTGCTGTTCGTGCTCGAGTTTGCGCTTTCCCTTGAAGTGATCGATCCGCTCTTTCCGAAGAAGCAGTCCACCAATGTGGTCGGAAGGCTGCGCAAGCCCAGCACCAGGGATGTGAAGCGCGTGCTGATCTTGAGCGGTCACCACGACAGCGCCCTTGAGATGACCTGGCTTCGTCTCACCGGGTACGGCTTCTTTGTCCTCTCGGCGATCTTCGTCATCGGGACGATGACGCTCGTGGTCATGTGCCTGATCCAGCTCGTGGGGTTGATCCTAGGCAGCGAGGCGGTCGTTCGATCCGGCACGCTGGGATGGGCGCCGCTAGTCTTCCTGATGGTCCCATCCATCATCTACGCGTTGTTCCTCACCAGAGGGCGAAGGGACGGCGGTGTCGTGCCTGGAGCGGCAGACAACCTGTCGGCTTGCGCTGTGGTGGCGGCCATGAGCAGGTTCCTGGTGCGCCACCCGGAACACCTTCCGGACCAGACGGAGATCCGATTCATCAGCTTCGGCAGCGAGGAGGCTGGCCTGCGAGGCTCACGGCGCTACGTTGAGCGGCACCTTGAAGAGCTGAAGCACCTGGATGCCCGGCACCTCAACTACGAGATCATCGCGCATCCGGAGATTTCCGTCATGGACTCCGACGTCAACGGCACTGTGAGGAACTCACCCGAAATGGTGAGAAGCGTGGTCGACGCCGCGCAGCGCGCCGGGGTCCCCTACAAGATAGGCGCGGCTGCCTTTGGAGCGGGGAGCGATGCGGCTCCTTTCAGCAGAGCCGGTCTCAAGGCGCTGGCATTGATGTGCTTCAAGATCCCTCAACAGCAGCTGGCCTTCTACCATCAGGACCGGGACACGCCGGACGTCGTGACGATCGAACCGCTGCTCAACGTGCTCAAGCTCACGCTCGAGTGGGTCCGGGCCGGCGGCGAGTAGGCCAGGGCAACGATCCCTGGACACGAGGAGCCTTGCCATCACCCATCGAAGGTCCCCGCAGCGTGAGGTCACCGGTCTCGGGATCCGCCGGCAGCAGGGATGGGGCATCCATGTCGAACAAGCGGCTGCTGGCGGCCGGCCTTTGGCAGATCGGTGTTTGTGGGTAGCCCATTGCTGACTGCGAATCGCCTGCTCGAGCAAAGGAGGCCGAGCCATGAGTGACAACAAGAAGGTCACCAGCCTGCTCAACGCGTACCGCGCCGAGATCGCGGCCCGGAGCCCGAAGTCGCTGGCGATCTGGCAGCAGAACCGGACCGTCATGCCGGCAG
>CAYGXB010000556.1:0-2097 GCA_964353605.1 uncultured Bacteriovoracaceae bacterium | reverse complement strand
TTAGACCCCGATACCACCCAGGAGTGTCTTTTGGATCTGGAACTGCCTCCTGCCACAGGCCGCTCTGACTGAGGTTGGTACGTTATATGCCCCATAGCAGAACTCTTCAATGATGGTCTGATCCCTTTGAATGAGAATTCTAGCTCTGCTCAGGAAGTGCTGCAATGGTGGTGGTCCGGTCCAGTTTCCCTGCCTTTTCCTCGATACCTGCGGCACAGTCATGTTTGCCGGACCCACCTTAAGGATTCCTTTGCGATTCTCCTGGAACTTCAACCATTGCAGACGTATTCCAGAAGGCACTGAGGATCATCCACACCTCTCCTCTCCAGGAGGGATTGTATTCCCGTCGTCTTCGGGTTTGGTTACCTGTGCATATCAGTAAACCTCAATAATGTTTACGAAAAAAGCAAGAAAAACAGAATCACTGTTCACTGCGCACTGCCAAGGGCACCCTTGATCGTTTCAGCAGCTCCCGGGGGAAGGTTGAGCCCGTCGAGAATGCGGGGAAGAATGCTTACGATCGTTTCCTTTCCCTCAGGAGTTCCGACAAATTTCTGCAGCATCGCAATACCTTCAGGAGAGGTGAGATATTTTTTGACCGCGTTCCGTCCCTCAGGAGTTGCAATGTAACTTTCAACAACCCAGCCTATTCCACCAATATCTCCAAAATTCACTCTCACATCCCCTGAACACGTTCTTTGTCTGTACACAGTACGGGTGGCACGATAATAAGGAATGAAAGACGGAAGAGAAGTGAGATCGAAGAGGCAGGGTTCCCTGCCCATCCTCCGCTGACATTCCTCCTGAAGAGAAGTCCATTCTTTACCTGCATCAGATATTTATGCTGAATCGGCTTAAATAAAGCCGGTGAATAATTTGACCAGCGAAGATATGCTCAGGGAAACTGCTTCCGAGCTCGAAAAGATGATTGCATCGAAGAACGTCATAGGGACCCCGGTGGACATCGGGGACAAGACCGTGATCACATTGAGCCGGTACGGCTTCGGTTTCGGGGCCGGCGGAGCCCACATGAATAAGGCCGGCGGGGAGGGGGGCGGTGCAGGAGGAGGCATCGAGCCCATCGCCCTCATAGTCATCCACAAGGACGTGAGTGGGCCAGAGGGGATCAAGGTCCTCTCCCTTCGCTGGAATCCGTTCGCCCAGGTCGTTGAGACGCTCTCCGAATCCCTGGCACCCCAGATCGTCGAAGCCATCAAGGTCGTGACAGGACATCCGGACGAGGAGAAACGCGAAGGATAACTATCGGTCCGTTTCCATGGTCCCCATCTTCCTCCTGGTCATGGGGATCTGCATCCCCCTCCTCATTGTCCTCACGCTATATTTTATCCCGGTCATTGCACAAATCGCCCTTGGAAAGACCCCGGAATCCGCATATCTCCTCATTCAGGCATCATGGGGATTGATCGGTGCAAGGACGAGGATGGAGGGGGGTGAGTCCCGGCAGGAATTCCTCATCGGTGAGCGTCTGCTTTACACCCGGACCGTGACGGGCCAAAAGACCCCTGCGCCGGAGGCGGGGGAAGAGCCCAAAAAGACTTCCTCTCCCATCCGCAGAGCACTCTCTCTTCTGCAGCTGATCCGGCCCCTTTCGCATATCGAGGGGAATCTCCTCAGTACCATGACCCTCCAGGAGATCCGGGGTAACCTGATTGTCGGTTTCCGGAACCCGGCGGACACCGGGATCTTCTATGGCTGGTACTCTGCCATCCTTCCGGCCCTCATGGGTTCACGCGTATCCCTCGAGGTCACACCCGTTTTCGACCGGCAGGTTCTGGAGGGGGAGATCATGGCAAGGGTCAGGATCGACCGGCCGCTTCTCCTCATCCTCGCGATGGCCCGGCTCTTCATCGACCGCGACGTGAGAAATGCGCTTTCAGGGCTCCGGGAGGGCTGATCGGGCGATGCCGCTTCCGGCAGGTTCCAGCCTCCGTCTTGCACCACCATTCGCATGGGGAGGGCGGCTCTTTGTCCCGCTCGTACGCATACTCTCCATTTCGCATGAAAGGGGCGGGATCGTCCTCTGCACTCCGGTTGCCCTTCTCATCGGGGAGGGAGGTCAATGGTCTTTTGTCTCCT
>CAYGXB010000555.1:0-2098 GCA_964353605.1 uncultured Bacteriovoracaceae bacterium | reverse complement strand
TCTAATCGCTTCTGAAATAATCTTCCTTGCTTCAAAGGTATTCATTTTAAAATCGATAGAGACTGCAGCGATACCATCCATTTTTCCGACCAAATACTTCGCTGTCGCAATCAATTCTTTCCCGATATGAGAATGGGCTACAATCAGAGCTCCTACTATTTTTAGAAATTTCCCCCTAATAATGGTATTTCTGTTAACGGGAACAATAGGTGATTCTAAAGATTGAGGATTTCTTCAATCCTATTTTTGTCGACATCCATGACATATTTGATACCGCTGATTTTTGCCGCCTCAGGCGTCAGGGCTGCAATATCGTCCCTCGACAGATGTTCCAGAGAGAATTTTCTGCTCCCAGCCATGAGCTGACGAAGCCCCTGGGCTAAACGTTCATAGTAAGTATAGAGACCGAGAGCACCGGCAGGTAGTTTCTCAAATTCCAAATCGCCTAATTCTTTACGCAAGGAGCTAGCCGTCACGAAAATCTCATCCTTTGTGTGACCGAATCGTTCGATGTAAACAGGAATCTGGTTGTTATCGATGGTTCGGCCAATGGTCTTGCCCACCATGGCTGCGGCAATGGGCCCTCGGGCCATACCCACGAGCTTCACAAAGGGGGCGCCCATGGCGAGGGCCTTGAAAATTGCATCTTCGAATGTGAATCCTCCCCCGACTGCTAATGGAGGAACATATTTTCCCTTTTGAGCAAGGGATGTTGCACACTGGTAAAGAAGGGAATGGAGCTCTACCGGTGGAATGCCCCATTCATTCATCATATGCCATGGGCTCATCCCCGTGCCGCCTCCTGCGGCATCCACAGTAAGGAGATCCAGACTATATTTCGAGGCAAAAGAGATTGCCCTGGCAAGATCCGCTGGCCGATAGGCACCTGTTTTAAGAAAAATATACTTAGCTCCCGCTTTGCGCAATGCTTTAACCCTTTGGGCAAAAGATTCTTCAGAGACCATTCCTACCCGTGAATGTCGTTCAAATTCTTTGAAGGCTCCCCGTTCGAAGGCTTTAATCACATTGGGATCCGTTGGATTGGGAAGCACAATATAACCCCTCTCATAAAGCATCTGGGCTTTTTTTAGATTTCTTATTTTCACCTCTCCCCCAATGTCTTTTGCCCCTTGCCCCCATTTGAGTTCAATACATTCGACTCCAAGCGTTTCGATAGCGTATTCATGGACACCCAGGCGTGTATCCTCGATATTGGCTTGGACGACTATTGCCCCATAACCTTCCCGTTGGTAATCTTTGTAGAGTTTGACACGGCGTTTGAGGTCTACTGTATCGATGACATGGCCGTTCTTGATCACTGCTTCAGGATCCATCCCAACCACATTTTCACCAACGGTCAAACCTGTGCCGGCAAGGGCAGATCCAATGGCCAGTCCTTCCCAGTTATTTTTGGCGATGTCCGTCGATCCAATTCCGGAGATGATCCAGGGGTAATGAAATTTGATTCCACGATCACGGCCGATGATGACTTCAAGATCAACGGCTGGGAAGATAGCCTTATCACTATCAGGCTCGATTCCATAAGCTCCAACAGCAGTCCCCATGATGTTGAAATGGGAATAATCAACAGGATAGATCTTTTCAGCAGCGGTGGTGATGACTCCAAACGGTTGCGGGTAGATGACTTCGTGGCCTCGATAGGCGGATTTGCCGATCTCGCACATCCCGATGCAACCGTCCACGCAAGTCACGCACATCCCTGAGGCATGCACAATCGAACCTTCCGTCCTGTTTTTTGTCAATGTTGCAGCTGATGCATTGATTCGAGATAATGACATTGGTTATGCTCCTTTCCTCTTCTCAATCCTTTTTGATCTCACAAGCCACACAGGGGGTCATGTAACACATCATATCTTCAAACCCCTCCTTCTCGAGACAAGGCGGGCTGAGGTTAGCACAGCCCCCGCAGATCGGCCTCTCGCGTTCGGTATAGGTGCAGCGGAGCTGACAGGCAGGGCAGATGTAGATGCAGGCCCCGCATCGCCGGCAGTCCTCTGATTGGGTGTCGAAAGGGGTTCCTATGCTTCTGTTCTCACCCCGACTGCGAAACCCAATGGCCTTGGCCATCATCTGCTCT
>CAYGXB010000554.1:0-2099 GCA_964353605.1 uncultured Bacteriovoracaceae bacterium | reverse complement strand
ATGCAGGCAGGCGGTGTGGTGGCGTAGGTGCGGGCGGCAGCACGGATATCTTCCGTTTTCAACCTGGTGATGGGCGCGGCCCACTCGGGTGGATATTGCCGGATGTGTTTCTTGAGCTCGTCGTAGCCTTTCGTATAACAGGCGACAAACTCACGATCTATTAAATCTTCCGACACGATGACATTCAGCATGGCCAGCGCGAGCGCACCATCGGTGCCGGGACGCAATTGCAGCCAATGGTCCGCCTTTTCAGCGGGCCTGATACGCCGTGGATCAACGACGATTACCTTATTCGCCTTCCTGAGTGCGCGTTCGACCATGCCGCCGCACATACCGTCGGAAGATCCGGTCTCCGTGATGTTACAGCCCCAGAGGACGACACAGCCGGGGTCTTCATCGCCGAAGCCATAGACATCGCAAATGGGGAGGGGGCCGCAGGTTATCATGCTCGCGAGAATCCGGGGAATGTAGCAGATATGGGCGACACCGGTGAAATTCGGTGTTCCGAAGGCGTTGGCAAAGCGATTGGTGAATCCCATGTAAGGCCTTCCCGTACCCTGCATCATGGAGAAATATTCCGAGCCGCTTTCATTTTTTATCGCCGTGAGACGGGAGGCTATCTCGTCAAGGGCTTCGTCCCAGGTGATGCGCTCCCACCGGTTCTCGCCGCGCCTGCCCGCGCGGCGAAGCGGATAGACGATACGGTCGGAATGGTAGAGCAGCTCCGGGGATGCCGCGCCCTTGGGGCAGAGATATCCCCTGCTCGTGGGGCTATCGTGATCCCCCGTGATCTTTACGACCCGGTCCCCTTCCAGATGGACAAGCACCTGGCATACCCCATGGCACATCCGGCACGCCGATCTGATGATCCTCCGCATCTCCCTTCACCCCCCTCCACACAGGTCTTGTGCCTAAAACATAAGCAGATCCGAGCGGTTATAGACAGCACCCTCTATTAATAGATCCGTAACCGCCGCATCAGCCCCAGCCACGCCCAAGGCGAGCGCAATGGCCTGTTCCAATCCCCAGGATGCATCTGTTACCAATGCGATTATTCCCTTGAAGAGCCATGTAGGTTGTATATCATTGCTCAATTGAATTACCGCCTTCGATGTTCTTTTACCAACGGACCATCTTCTCGCCACGGCCAACAGGTGTTAACGAGAAATTGGACTACTATTGCCGAATTTGATGCGAAGCCGGAAGGTTTCTGGGATTGATAGGCCGCATATCCCTGGACGGCTGCGGGCGCCATCGCCGTCAGCAGCGCCACCATGTGGCTGCATCCCCTGTTGCCGCCAGCCAGCTTTTTTACCTTCGACGTGAATCCCCCGGCTATTTTTAATCCCTTGACAGGGGCGATGCTGTCGATGGTTTCCAAGCATTCCTCGCGGGGGACAGAGGGCATTTCTACCTGTACGTCCTCAATTTCAAGCGTGGAGTTATCAACGAGGAGACGAATAAACATCTGGTGTATGATACCCGGGGGCTTCTTTTCACCCGTCACGAGGTGGTATTCTTGAAAACGATGATCTGTGAGGGAACCTTCTACAATCAATCGCCGCTCATTATACTCGTAGGTATGCACCTCTATGCTTCTTGTATGCACTTTCTTACCCTTTGGTTTTTCAAAGAAGAGCATTTCCTTCCGTCCTTATAGGTGAAGCCTTATCAGGCGCTCTGCATCGCATGCAACACCTCTTGTCATCATTATATACCATAATAGGATGGCCTCAGAACGTATCTGCCTGGTATGCGCTGGTCATGGCATCCGACCATTTCAAGCCTCGATTCAGCCTGAGCTCCATAATAAAGCTTCTCAACCGTCCTTTCAACCTATGGATCTTCAGGCGCCAACATCATCAATTTCGATCTCAGCTTCTCAGCATGCGGTTTCGTTCGCGATAAAGATAAAGAAGATCATATTGGGGAAAGGATCTCCTCTCTTCGTTCGTGAATTGCCCCACCCATGTTGGGGCTTCTTCAACAGCATGGAGGGGGATTGCACCCCCCCCTACCCCCCCGCTTCGCATTCATCCCCGTCCACAGGACGGTGTGTTCTGCGGGGTTTTTATAAAGCCATCGTACCATATGTGGTG
>CAYGXB010000553.1:0-2101 GCA_964353605.1 uncultured Bacteriovoracaceae bacterium | reverse complement strand
AGCATCAATAGCCTGCTTTGTACACGGCCCCTTATAAGCTATAACGGCCATGACCTCCAGTGCGGCTTGAGAGAGCCTGATCGGAGGGGAAAGAGCCCTGAGATACGGTGTATATTCCAACTGCGTAACGAACAGGTATCCCTGCGCGACGGGGACGATCCGGAAAGTCCTGCCCGATTGCTCATAGATGCGGTTGAGATCAGCGACCAGCCGCTCGATTTCTTCGGGAGAGATATCCGCGAGGACATTCCGGATGTCCTTCAGCGGGCGGGCCCCGTCGGACGAGAAAATGAGCGCCTCGAGAATCTCTCGCTTCTCCATGGCCTTCACCTGTTGCTGATAATGTAGATCCTGCCGAACATTCCTTTCTGGAACAAACGTGCAATGGATGACCTGGAAAGCTCGAGCGCTGCCATGAAGAGGGCAATGAGCTCGGGCTTTCCCCCCGTTGTCGCGGCTTCCCGCAGGGCGATCTTCTCCCGCGTTTTGAGCATGTCGTGGATACGGGCCATCATCTCCCTGATGCTGAACTGGCGCCCCTCCATTTTGATAATATAGTGCCGTGTGCGGGCCTTGATCGCCTCAATGGCCTGGAGCAAGGAGGCCAGCCCCGTGCGGGCCAGTGATCTCTCCGGCTGGGAGCTCCCCCGGGGAAACCGGTCCCGGTACAACAGCGGGCGCTCACCGAGATCATGCGCAGCCTGCTTGATGGTGAGGTAGACGATGAGCATCTCTTTGAGCTCACGCTCCGGACTGATGGTCTCTTCAGAGTCGCCCTCCGGCAATGGGAGGAGGAGGCAGGATTTGAGCCATAGCAGATAGGAGGCCATATCGAGGAATTCGCTCGCCAGCTCGATATTCATGGACCGCATCCGGGTGATATAGGCAAGGAACTGATCGATGATCGGGCACACCTCTAGGTCCTCTAAGGTGAATTTGTTCTTCTCGATAAGGTAGAGCAGGAGATCGAGCGGCCCGTCAAAACGCGGGAGATGGAGGATGAACTCGTTCTGATTAAAAGTAGGCCCGATATCCATCACCCTATGCGCATCGCCTCCCGCACATTTTCCATAGTGATGGCCGCAAGCGCCTTGGCCCTGGATCCACCCTCATGCAGGATGTTCTGAACCAGGGACTTATGGCCGCTATAGTATTCGATCTTCTCCCAGACGGGAGTGAACTCGATTTCGAGGTTCTTGATTAAGAGGCGCTTACATTCCACACATCCCCAGGAGGCGTCCCGGCACCCCGATTGGATCTCCTGCCGCTTGTCTTCGTCCGTAAAGAATTCATGGAACGGATAGAGGTTGCAATCGTTCGGCTCGCCCGGGTCCTTCTTCCGCATGCGCTTGATATCGGTGAGCATCTGCATGACCTTCTCCTTTAGGCTCTCGGGCGTCTCATAGATGTAGACAGCATTGTTGTACGACTTGGACATCTTCCTCCCGTCCAAACCGGGCACACGCGGTGCGGTCGTTAGGATCTCCTTCGGCTCCTTGAGCTGGCCTTCCCCGTAGAGATAGTTGAATCTCCGGACGATTTCCCGGGTGAGCTCGAGATGGGGGAGCTGATCCTCGCCGATCGGGACCTTGTCGGCATGATAGATCACAATGTCAGCCGCCTGGAGCACCGGATACCCCAGGAATCCGTATGTGCTGAGATCCTTTTCTTTCAGTTCCTCCTTAAGCTCCTTATAGGTAGGATTCCGTTCCAGCCATGATAGCGGCGTGATCATTGAAAGGAGGAGGAAGAACTCTGCATGGGCTTTGATATCGGACTGCCTGAAAATGAGCGCCTTATCGGGATCGATCCCTACGCCGAGCCAGGTGAGGACGATATCCTCCGTGCTCTGCTCGATGATGGACGGGTCCTTGTATTCGCTCGTCAAGGCATGCCAGTCCGCCACGAAATACAGACACCGATACTCATCCTGCAGCTCGACCCAGTTCTTCAGCACTCCCAGGTAATGCCCCAGATGCAAAGATCCCGTGGGCCGCATGCCGGATACGATTCGCTGCTTTTCCATGCCTCACCTCATATCATGAGCAACGTGTTTACTATCTTCAGAATGATGGGGAAGACCACATAATCTACCGCCCGG
>CAYGXB010000552.1:0-2104 GCA_964353605.1 uncultured Bacteriovoracaceae bacterium | reverse complement strand
TTACTGCGGCGTGCTGTCAATCAGCGAGCTTCGCGACGAGAGCGTCCATCTCCGCTCATGTCATCTGCTCGCTGACTTTGGCGTGGATGAAGAGTTTACTCCCGCACCGAGAACCGACCCCAACAGGGTCGGATATTTGAGATCGGGGCGTCCGCACCGACTTGTCCGCCGTCATTTCCTCTTCAGCTCGGCATCCCAGTTTGTTACAAGCGTAAGTGGCGCAGCCGATTGTCCGCCGACGGCCATTCCGATGAGAAACTTCTGCCCATCAGCGCTGACATCATAAAAACCAACTGCACCTTTCACCTCCACTCTAAAGAGGGGTCGCACGGCACCCACATCGAACGTCGAGCCGCTTACCTTGACATCTGCCGCCATCAGCTTATTGTCTTTGGACAAATAGAACAGTTCTTTTCCATTTCGATTCCATTTGCTGCCAGCGGCAACGTAATTAACACCATTCGTGGATACCTGCCATTTTCTGGATTGATTGACTGTCGGCTGTCCATCCGCGTTAATGAAGGGACATACGTATACCTCGTAATTTCCGGACTCATCCGACAGGTAAGAAATCCAGCGCATGTCCAGAGAGAATTGAGCCACATCCTCGCTAGATTCAGCATGAAGGAACGGAAACGGTTTTCGATCTCCTCCCGCCCCCCTGGAGTCGACCGGAAGAATCCATGAGTCATTTGTTTTCGTGTCGTAGAAAATATACGCAATGAATGCTCCATCCGAGGACCAATCTACTGGGAACTTCCCCTCGGGGGATTCAAGGAGAATCTCCTCGACACTCGCGCCGCCTGTTGTCTTCTGAAACAGATCGTAATGGCCTCTCCGGTCTGAACAGAAAACGATACGGCTGCCGTCGGGCGACCAGACCGGACTCTGATCCTGGGAAGGATCGAATGTGAATCGGGTTTTGAGTTCCCGTGCTATGTCATAGATCCAGATGTCCCGGTTTCCTGACTGATAGTCGTAGACATCGAATGCCATTCGCTTTCCATCAGGAGAGAGAGTCACCCCCCCGTAATCCGCCGGTAGGGCAATTTTACCGAGCGATGCGCCCGTGCGGTCAAACCATTCGAGCTGAATTCCGGACTGCGCACTGCTTGACTGGTAGATCAACACGCCATTTTGTGAAGCTGTAAAGACTGCGCGATTATATCCCAAATCATATTCAACCGGTTCCGCAATGGGGATGGCATCGCCGGCGGTTTCAAGCTCGCCGGCGTCAAACGGCTGCGCCATGAGAGTGTTCTCACGAAGATAGATCAAATAGCCGGATGCATACACCACGTTTCCTTTCGCAGGCATCAATCGCTTGTTCTCGTTCCCACCCAACGAACCCGCGAAAAGAGCATCCTCTTTCTTTTCAACACCCCCGTAACTCGAGCGCGAAAAATACAAGAAGTGTTTGCCATCGGGAAGAAAATGAGGCCACCGGTGCGTCATCTCGTTGCGAGTTGTGTCGAGTGTTGTCACCGCGGTGGCTACACCCCCTGCCGCCGGGACCTCGTAAATTGGGTCGCTCGCGTTTGCGAAGATAATCACGCCGTCCCGATTCCACGATCCGCCTCGTCCACTGGGCGCATCGCAAATCGTCACAGAAGGTCCCCCTGACGCTTCGATTTTCTTGAGCTTCCCCGATTGAAAGAATCCGATGCGCCGATTGTCGGGAGACCAGAAGGGGTATGATGCCTCTTCCGTTGTTGGAAGCTCTCTCGCATCGGGCCCATTCAGCGCCCTCACCATAAGGCGCGTCTTGCCCAACGAATCTGCCGCAATAAACGCTAGCATACTTCCATCCGGTGATAGTGCGAGGTGACCTCCACCAACGTCTCCCGATCGCGTGGCAAACATTGATTTGTCCGGTGGAAGAATGGTGGCGTTGATGGTCTGAACTTCCGTCGAGGGACGTTTGAAATACAAGACTCCGAACGTGAGCGTGCCGAAAAGCAAGATCAGCGATGCGATAGCCCACGCGAGAGGGAACACCTTAGGAGGCCCTGGGCTCTCGACAGGCCGAGGTCCTTCGGAAGGCTTTGGGATTGGACGGGCAGCCGTAATGCGACTCGCCCGTTGCCGGCTCGATTCCCGTTTG
>CAYGXB010000551.1:0-2105 GCA_964353605.1 uncultured Bacteriovoracaceae bacterium | reverse complement strand
GCTACCTCGCCAAGCTGCTGAAGTGGGTCGATCACGAACTCGGCCGGCTCGTCGCATACTACAAATCACACTGCCCGTAAAATCCACGCCAATCTACCCTCCTCTTTTTTTCATTTCACATAGAGAGTTATCCCTCGTTTAGTATCCATTGGAATCAGCTTGCCCCGAGCATGTGGTCAAGGATTTGGGTGCAAATCGTTGACCAAGGCTCCGCAAGGAGCTAGTAGGGGACGCCAGCCAGCGCAGGGGCATAGCAGGAGGGGGCAACTCTTTAAGGCCGGAGGCCTAGATGGGTTCTGCGACATAGGAACGATCGGGGGAAATGATGGAAGGAAATAAGCCTCTGAAGTTATCGATTCGCAACCGTTAGATTAATGGAACTTTTTTCTTGTCCCGAGCATGTTCCTGCGCCTGCCCCTGCCGTATGAGGTATTGCCTTTTGAATGCTGATGCGGACGGGCGGACTGCACATTGCGGGGTGGAGAAGGCAGGTTGTAATCGAACATATCAAGCGTGCGCCGTTCCAGTTTCGACCCCAGCAGGCGCTCGATGGTGTGCACCATTGCGTCGTCTTCCGGGGTAACCAACGTAAATGCATCGCCGGTTTTCGTGGCGCGGCCTGTGCGGCCTATGCGGTGTGTGTATGCATCGGCCGTGTCGGGGATATCGTAATTGATAACGTGGGAGATGGTTGAGACGTCAATTCCGCGCGCCGCGATGTCCGTGGCGACCAAGATTTGGTATTTCCCGTTCTTGAAACCGTCCATTGCCTCCTTGCGCCGGTTCTGTGAAAGGTTGCCCTGTAGCGATGCTGCCTTGAAACCGGCATCCCCAAGTTGCTGGTGGATCCGCCTGGCTCTGTGCTTTGTGCGCGTGAACACAAGGACAGATTCCGAATCGGTCCTGCGCAACAGTTCTATAAGCAGCCTTGTCTTGAGGTGCTGTTTCACCGGATATATCGCATGAGATACCGTTTCCAGGGGTACGGTGTGATCCACCTGAACAACGACAGAATCGCATAGGATATCCATGGCCAGTTGTCGTATTCCGTCTGGCATCGTGGCCGAGAACAGTAGCGTCTGGCGCTTTTTTGGCAGATATCGCAATATTCTTCTGATGTCGGGAAGGAACCCCATGTCCAGCATGCGGTCCGCTTCGTCCAAGACAAGCACTTCCACGTCCGAGAGGTTGATTGTGCCCTGGCCAATGTGGTCAAGCAGGCGTCCCGGGCATGCGATGACAATATCCGCGCCAGCCCTGAGTTTGTCTTTCTGCGGGTTGATGGCAACACCACCATAGACCGTGATGCTGCGCAACCGTGTCTGTCGTCCCAAAAAATGGAAGAAGTCATGTGTTTGTTCCGCCAGCTCGCGGGTGGGCGCGACGACCAGCGCGCGGACGCCTTTTCCGGGCTTTGAAAGCAGGCGCTCTAAAATTGGAAGCACAAATATCGCAGTCTTGCCAGTTCCGGTCTGCGCCAGGCACATTATGTCGCGACCGCTTAGCACCGGCATGATTGCCTGGGCCTGGATTGGCGTCGGCGTCGTGTAGCCCATCGCATTAATCCCGGCAACGATAGCAGGTTTCAAGTTGAATCTGTCAAAGCTCATCTCATCCGTCATGGGTGCTTGCCTTATTAAACCGACGCAGATTTACGGTTTTATAAAAAAAATTGGAGGAAAGGACAAACACGTTTGAGAGGTGATCTGGATAGCCCCGAGCATGTAGGAGACATAAACCAGTTTCCAATTGAGCGAGGATTAACCCAAAAAGTTGAACAAGCACCTTACTATGGGTATCCTCATGAAAAAATAAAATGATCCCAGCGGAATCGATGATTGGTATCATGTGCTTCGCCAGTGAACCATCGACGGCACATTCATGCCGTAGATGGCACAGGCTCTTCGGCAAGCAATGCGAGCCGAAGATTTATGCTCTTAATTTCATTCAGAGCATAATCCTCTGGCGTCACCTTGCTCCGCCAGAGGACGCGTGCTCCGAAGGAGCACAAGCGACGGGTCCAAATCCCTAGTTGCCCCAAGAAGCTAACCAAGTACTGCACTATGGGGTTCTTCTTGTGGAAAAAATAATTAAGGTCTCCCAAC
>CAYGXB010000550.1:0-2105 GCA_964353605.1 uncultured Bacteriovoracaceae bacterium | reverse complement strand
AACCGTGCTTGCAGTCGTCCTTCTTGAGCCGTTCATCCACCACGCCGATGACCACGTCGTCGGGGATCAGCAACCCTTTGTCCATGTACTCCTTAGCCTTACGGCCCATGGGGGTTCCTGCCTGCACCGCCGCCCTGAACATGTCGCCCGTCGATATCTGAGGTATGCTTAAACGCTCGACCATGCGCTTTGCCTGTGTGCCCTTGCCTGCACCAGGTGGCCCGACCAAAATAATATTCATTATTTCTCCCTCTTAAAAACTAATAACCGCGTCGTGATTTTATACGCCCGGTCTTGAGAATACCCTCATATTGCCGCGAAATCAGGTGCGATTCGATCTGGCTCATGGTGTCCAGGGAAACGCCGACCACGATCAGGAGCGATGTCCCGCCGAAGTAGAAGGGCACATTGGCCTGCGCGATCAAAATCTGCGGCAGAACACAGACGGCGCTCAGGTAAATCGCACCAACCAAAGTCAACCTGGACAAAACCTTGTCCAAATAGTCGGCCGTGGTCTTGCCCGGTCTGATACCCGGGACATAGCCGCCGTACTTCTTCAGGTTTTCGGAAACGTCCGCCGGGTTGAAGACCACCGCCGTATAGAAGTAGGTAAAAAATATGATGAGCAAGACATAGAGCGTGTTGTACACGATATGTCCGCGGCCCATGATATCCGAGACGTTCTTCAGCCATGTCACGCGTGGGAAGAACTGGGCGATGGTGGCCGGGAACACGATAAGCGAGCTTGCGAAGATGGGCGGGATGACCCCCGAGGTATTGATCCGCATGGGTAAGTGCGTACTCTGACCGCCGTACACCTTCCGGCCGCGGATCTGTTTCGGATACTGGATGGGGATCCTGCGCTGGGAGGTCTCCATAAAGACGATGCCCGCGATGACGCCGAACATGAGGAGTACGACAAAGATGAAGACAAAGATGGACAATTCCCGGGTGCTCGCAAGCCGCACCGTATTATAGATGGCCACCGGCATCCGGGCCACGATACCGGCGAAGATGATGAGCGAGATACCGTTGCCGATCCCCCGTTCCGTGATCTGTTCGCCGAGCCACATGAGGAAGCAGGTGCCGGTCGTCAGGGTGATGGTTGCCACGAGCCGGAATCCGAGCCCGGGGTTGTAGGCCACCGTATCACCGCCCGGTCCGGTCATCTGTTCGATGCCCATGCTCATGAAATAGCCCTGGATCAGGCACAAACCGACGGTGAGGTAGCGCGTATACTGCGTGAGTTTGTGTCTGCCGGCCGGTCCCTCCTTCTGGAGCTGCTCGAACCGCGGATAGACCATGCCGAGGAGCTGGACGATGATGGAGGCGCTGATATAGGGCATGATGCCCAGTGCGAAGATTGAAAGCGTGCGTAAGCCCCCGCCCGAGAACATATCGAACATTCCAAGCAGGGTCCCGGCCTGTTGGTCGAACCATTCCTGCATCATGGCGGAGTTGATGCCGGGTGTCGGGATATGGATCCCAACGCGGTACACCAGCAGCATGAGGAGGGCAAAGAGGATCCTCTTCTGCAGTTCTGGGATCTTGCTCAAATTTTCGAATACCGAAGCCACTTACTTTCCCTCACACGCGCTCAAAAGAGCCACCGGCTTTCTCAAGTTTCTCGACTGCCGCCTTGGAGGCCTTTTCCAGCCGCACCGTAAGCGGAACATCGATCTCTCCCGACGCCAGGAGTTTCACCTGATCCTTCGTCTTGATCTTACCCTTGGCGATCAGGGCCTGCTTGTCGACGACGCTGCCGGATGCAAACCCTTCCAGGTCCTTGATATTGATCGCCAGGCATTCCTTCCGAAATGGGTTCTTGAAGCCCCGCTTGGGCAGTCTCCGGTAGATGGGCATCTGGCCGCCTTCAAACCAGGCCGGTATCGAGGCGCCGGAACGGGCCTTCTGCCCCTTGTGTCCCCGGCCGGCGGTCCCGCCGGTGCCGGACGCATCGCCTCTGCCGACACGCTTCTTCTTGCGCCTCAATCCCGGGGCCGGAGTTAAATTAGACAAATCCTGCATATCTAAACCTCCTCGTATGCCACCAGATGCTCAATCTTCTTGATCGCCCCAAGCACTGCAGGTGTATTGTTCAATAT
>CAYGXB010000549.1:0-2109 GCA_964353605.1 uncultured Bacteriovoracaceae bacterium | reverse complement strand
CTATACCCCTACACCGGTCATCTCGCATGCCATTCTCACCTATAACCGGGGCAGGATATCTGGTCTGGCGGATGGCATCGTGATCACGCCCTCCCACAATCCGCCCGACAACGGCGGCTTCAAGTACAACCCCCCGCAGGGCGGGCCTGCGGATACAGACATCACGGACTGGATCGCACGGAAAGCGAACGAGATCCTCATGAATGATAATCGCGGGGTAAAACGCATTCCGTATGAGCGGGCATTGAAGGCGGGTACCACCCACGAGTATGACTATATCCGACCCTATATCAACGATCTGAAGAACATCATCGACTTGGACGCCATTAAGACAGGGGGTCTCAGGATAGGTGCGGACGCCCTGGGTGGATCCGGACTTGCCTTCTGGGGCGTGATTGCGGCTACCTACGGCCTCAATATCGAGGTGATGCACCAGCATCCCGATCCCACCTTTGCCTTCATGACCGTCGACAAGGACGGCAAGATCCGTATGGACTGCTCCTCGCCGTATGCTATGGCGAGTCTCATCGGGCTCAAGGAGAAGTACGACATTGCCTTCGGCAACGATCCCGATTTCGACCGGCACGGTATCGTTACCAGAAGCGCCGGCCTCATGAACCCGAATCATTACCTGGCCGTGGCGATCGACTACCTGTTCGCGAACCGGAAAAGTTGGAGGGCGGATGCGGCGATCGGCAAGACTTTGGTGAGCAGCTCCATGATCGACCGTGTGGCGCAGCACCTGGGCCGGAGACTCTCCGAGGTTCCGGTGGGGTTCAAGTGGTTCGTAGACGGTCTCATTGATGGCTCCTACGGCTTCGGCGGGGAAGAGAGCGCCGGGGCTTCTTTCCTGAGGATGGACGGGACAGTCTGGACGACCGACAAGGACGGGTTCATCATGGACCTGCTGGCAGCGGAGATCACGGCCAAGACAGGTAGAGATCCGGCGGAACACTATCAGGATTTGGTCAGGATGTTCGGCGCCCCTGTCTATGAAAGGATCGATGCCTCAGCGAACGCGGGGCAGAGGGCGGTGCTGAAGAAGCTCTCGCCGGATCGGATCACGCTGAGCACCCTTGCCGGGGAGAGCATCACCTCCATCCTGAACAAGGCCCCGGGAAACCATGCGTCGATCGGGGGCTTGAAGGTGGTGACGGAAAACGGATGGTTCGCCGCGCGGCCCTCCGGAACCGAGGATGTGTACAAGATCTACGCCGAAAGCTTCAAGGGGCAAGACCATCTCGAACGGATAAAGCAGGAGGCACAGATAATCATCAATGCGGCCTTCTCTGCGGCAGGGGTATGAGATTCTTCAATAATCTCCAGAAGAGATAGGCGGAACCATGAAGAAGGAGGTGCCTATTATGCATATCTTGATCGTATCAGCGGCTCTCCTGGCGTGCGCACAGGACAGACCGCCCAACGAGATCAGGGAGTACGAGGGGAAACGTCTGAGCGCCTTCGACCGGGAGTACGACAACTCCATCAAGGGCCCGCAAAAAGTGAACATCGACACCTACCGGCTCGAGATCACCGGCCTGGTCGATACGCCCCTGGCCTTGACGTATAAAGAGGTCCTGGCCCTGCCGAACGTGAAGCGGGCCATCTCCCTGTACTGCGTCGAAGGCTGGAGCGAGGACCTGCTCTTCGAAGGCGTGCACCTGTCCGACATCCTGGCCAAGGCCAAACCCAAGAACGGCGTCAAGACCGTGATTTTCTATGCCATAGACGGATACTCGTCTTCCCTTGCTTACGCGTATGTCAAAGGGAAAGATCTCCTACTGGCCTACAGGATCAACGGGCGAGATCTGGACGAGAAGCGTGGGTTTCCCTTCCTGGTCGTGGCCGAGTCCAAGCTCGGCTATAAGTGGGTGAAGTGGGTCAAGAAGATCGAGCTGTCGTATAAACCATACAAGGGATACTGGGAACAGCGAGGCTATGACAACGAGGCGGATGTAAACAAATAACCCAGGAGGTAAGCCATGGACGTTATTCAGGCAATCAAGGAACGGCGCTCAATCAACTTTTTTGAGCCGGGCAAGGATCTCTCGGAAGACAAGATCAAAGAGCTTCTCGAACTTGCCAACCTTTCCCCGTCATCCATGAACC
>CAYGXB010000548.1:0-2109 GCA_964353605.1 uncultured Bacteriovoracaceae bacterium | reverse complement strand
TCATGATCCTATCATCAGCATCAAAATAATAATATAATGAACGTCCCTACTAAATCTAAAAAGATGAATTCTTCACCGAAGAAGCAGGGAGGGGCCGGATGAAAAGATCAGGATTATGCATTCTGATGATCGCGACAGTACTGGCCGTGATTGCGGCGGGGTGTTCCGGCAAAATCGGCGAAGGCATTGACATTCGGAACATTGACGGCGTGCCCGTGCTGATGGAAAACGGTATGCCATATTTCACACGGTTTCAGGCAACCGATCACCTGCGTCTCGACCTTTCCGGCACCTGGAAGTTCGAGCGCGATCCGCTCGATAAGGGTCTAACACAGAGCTGGCATGCACCGGAATTCGACGACCGGCAATGGTATGATCATCCGGTGCCGGGGTGCTGGAACGTTCAAAAACCCGAATGGCTCGACTACGTTGGCGCGGGCTGGTACCGCCGCAGGCTCAAGGTGCCGGGGGCGTTTAAGGGCCGCTTCACCCGGCTTGTGCTTGACGGCGTGGCCTACAAGGGCGACGTATACCTGAACGGCAGGCTGATCGGCTCTCACTCGGGGGGATTCACCCAGTGGTGTATAGATGTAACGGACCTGCTCAACTTCGGCGGAGAGAATACACTGGCCGTCCGCGTGGACAACCGCCGAGACTATGAGTCGCTCCCGCCAATGATCCGGCCTGACAGACCTCTCGGATTCTGGCCTTATGGCGGGATCAACCGGCTGGTCATGCTCGAAAGCGGCCCGGCAACCACCGTGGCCAAACTGGTCGTGGACACTGACCACGAAGGCCGGATCAGCGGGGCTTGTGTGCTCTACAACCATAGACCGGCGCCGAGCATTGCCAAGGTCAATATCCGGATGACCTCTCTTGACGGCCGGGAGCTTAAGAACCTTGCCCAAGCCCGGGTAAGCGTGTCCGCTCATGGCATGGCCGTGTTCCGTTTCCAGGACCGGCTTGCAGGAATTCAACCCTGGTCGCCTAGAACTCCCGGCAACCGATACCGTCTAGAAATCAGTGCAAACTCTCCCGATGCTCGCGAACTCCAGTCCCTCGAGATAGGCTTCCGCAAGTTCGAATTCCGTGGCACGGAATTGTTTTTTAACGGGAAGAAGTTTTATGTGCACGGAATCAACCGCCATGAAGACGACCCAAAGACAGGCGCGGTCCAGGCTGATGCCCGGATTGCCGAAGACATCTCCTTGCTTCATGACCTACATGCAAACTATGTGCGGACAGCACATTACCCGGACGACCCTCGCTGGCTGGACGCCTGCGACCGCGAGGGCATTTTGATCGAGACCGAGATCCCGCTTTACCAAGTGGCCTGGAGCAGAAAGAGCCTCCGCTACGCAGAGAAGAACAGGCTCTATGTAGAGGCCGGCCGCGAGTTGATAGAAATGATCGAGCGCGACCGGAACCACCCGGCTGTAGTGATGTGGGCCATAGGCGATGAGTGTTTCACTTTTTTTCCCTCGATCCGCCGGCTCTATCAGAGGCTCTACCGCACGGCCAAATGGTTCGACCCCTCAAGGCCGGTAACCTTCGCCATCTTCGTTATCCCCTATGGATTCACGCCAACCTTCGAAATTTCAGCTGGCCTCTCCGACGTGCTCTATGTGAACCAGTATCTGGGCTGGTATTTCCGCAAGCCTGAGGAGCTGGATGGACTGCTTGAAAAGATACATATGAAATGGCCGGACAAACCCGTCATCATCTCCGAGATGGGAGGAAGCTCGGTCAAGGGATTGGCTCCCGGAGACAGGACATACCCGGTCGGTTATGGAAATTCCCGCGACTATTCTGAAAATTTCCAGCTCAACATCTACCGGGTCCAGCTCCCGATCCTCAAGAGCAAGCCATATGTTGTCGGGGTAATGCCCTGGGTCTTCGCCGACTTCCGTGACGATAAGCGGCCGCATGCCCCCATCCCCAACATGAACCTCAAGGGACTACTCACCTATGACCGTCGGAAAAAACAGGTCTATAGTCTGGTCGCCGAGTTTTTCAAAGAGATGGAGCAGAAATACGGGCAGTAATTACGACAATAAGTATTTATGATGGTGGAGATGAAGGGATTTGAACCCTCGGCCTGTAAATTAA
>CAYGXB010000547.1:0-2115 GCA_964353605.1 uncultured Bacteriovoracaceae bacterium | reverse complement strand
GTCTCGTTTGGACACCCCATGACTCACCAACCCTCGTAGTTCTCTCAAGGGGCCTTAGGGGGCAGGTCGAATCCTCCGAAATCCCGTGGGCATGGGGGGTGCGATACCTATTCTCTTCCATTTTTTATGAATGTGGAAACGCGCTCGAGCCGTATCCCCTCGTCCGCGAATTTCGGGATCTCCCGCATGAGTATGGCTATGGTCGTGGGGTGGGGATGGCATATGCCGATGGCGCTTGCGTGTCGCCTGGCAATGGACTTCAGATGGGTCAACTGGTCCATGATGTATGCTTCGTTCTGTTCATTGTCCAGGAAAATATCCCGTTCGCCAGAGGGCAGGCCGATCTCCAGGGCAACATCCGTACCGACGGATGTGTTCGTCGTCAAGCTGTCTATGAAGAAGAGCCCCTTTTTCTTGAGCTCATTTTCGATGATCATCATGATATCCCTGTTCGGTGTCACCTTGGAGCCCATATGGTTGTTCACGCCGGATATGTATGGGACGGCGCGCATATCCATATACAGGACGGTACGAATGTGATCGGGGGTCATATCCATGTAGATGGCCCCTTCGCCTGGATCCTTGTCGTGATTCCCCTCCATGGGCAGGTGGAGCAAGACTTCATGGCCTTTGGCATGCAAATAGCGAGCTACCTCCTGGGAATAGGGGCGCATGGGCAGGATCGAGAAGGTGAGATCCGCATCAAGGGAAGCGAGCTGCTCGGCGGGTTGCATCTCCAGCCCCATGTCATCCACGATGATGGCCATGCGGCCGGTTGGGGCTCGTGTTGGAAACAATTTGGGAGGGATGACGGCTGCCAATTCCCGCTTGGGATACGTGAATTCGATCTCCCAGGTCTCGCCGCTTAAGACTATCCTGATATGTCTGATATCCTTGATGTCAACTTTTCCGTATTTCTCAAGCGGTGTAAAGGCAAAGAAGAGCTGATCCCGGGTGAACTTCTCTTTGGCATTTACTTGAATGGTATGCCCCTTGATTGTGGCCTGATCCTTTTTTATCCCCAGCTCGAACAGGCAGCCCTTGATGGCAAGATCGGTCTCTGCAAGCCGTTGTGGGGGCCCCTTCCTGGTCAGCCCCCTTTCGAGGACAAAGATCATCCCGGCCAGAATAAGGATGATAACGATGACGGCAAGGATGGTGGACCTTTTGCCTCTGCTCTTACTCATGTAGGCTTGTTCTTCTTGCTGAACACCTGCCAGGTCTTGAGGAGATCCAATCCGTACTTGAGCTGGTTGTCATCCCGGAGCATCTGAGCGACCTTGTCATCCTTCTTCGCTTCATTCTTATCCGCCGGTTCGAGGTGTTGCTTCAGGTCCTTCTCCCGCAGGAATTTTTGGCCGTTGCCAGCCTCCGGCGGCGTGGCCTGTTCCACGACAATGTCCGGGGTGATGCCCGTGGCCTGGATCGAACGGCCGGAAGGCGTAAAGTAGCGCGCCACGGTGAGCTTCAAGGCGGAACCGTCGGACAGGGGGATTATGGTCTGGACGGATGCCTTGCCGAAGCTCTTCGTCCCGAGGACAACGGCACGCTTGTTGTCCTGCAGGGCGCCGGCCACGATCTCGGCCGCACTTGCCGTACCCCCGTTGATCAGGACCACCATGGGGAAGCCCTCAAAGGTGCCTGCCTTGTGGGCGATATACTCCTTCCTGTCTTCGGACGACCTGCCGTCGGTATAGACGATCTTCCCCTCGCCCAGGAAGAGGTCACTCACCTCGATGGCCTGACCAAGAAGTCCGCCCGGATCAAACCTCAGGTCGAGGACCAAACCTTTCAGGTTCGGCGCTGTCTCGGTCAAGGCCTTCCGGATAACCTCCGTCGTGTCCACCTGGAACTGTCTTACCCTGATATACCCGTATCCCGGTTCCAACAGCATGGCCTTGACGCTCTCTATATGAATGATGGCCCTCGTGATGGTGACATCAAAGGGCTTTTCCTTGGGGTTCCGTAAAATGGTGAGGGTAACCTTGGTCCCCTTCGGCCCCCTGAGCAGTTTCACCGCATCCTCCAGGGTCATTTCGGCGGTGGATTTGTCGTCGATCTTGAGGATCATGTCGCCGGGCAGGATCTTCGCTTCAAAGGCCGGTGTACCCTCAA
>CAYGXB010000546.1:0-2116 GCA_964353605.1 uncultured Bacteriovoracaceae bacterium | reverse complement strand
GCCGGACAACCTCGAGCATCGATGCGCGCATCTGGCGGGCGGTATACGCCATGCCGGTAATCGCCAGACAGATAACCGGCATGATAATCTGTCTGGTGTTCAACCAGAAATCCTCGAACGGTGAGGTATAGCCGTAGATGGGTAGCCAACCGAACCTGAGGCCAAGAGTATATATTAGTAATATACCCAACCAAAACTGGGGGATAGTGATACCGATATTTGCGATGGTGGTCGCTACCGTGTCTATCCAGGTCCCTCTCCTAATAGCCGCCATCAATCCCAGGAAAATACCGACAACATTGGATATGATGAATGCCAGTAAACCCAGGTGCAGCGTAATGGGGAAACGCTCTCCCAGGAGTTTGCCTACATCCTCGTGATAGTATATTGAAGTCCCCAGATCTCCACGAAAAAGCCCGCCCATCCAGTTAAAGTACTGAACTATGATTGGTTTATCCAGGCCAAACTCATGCCGGAGGCTTTCCATTTGCTCCTGGGACATAGAGCCTGACGAAGCTTGCTGTCCCATGAAAATAACCAGCGGGTCGCCGGGCAACAGGCGCATGGCGAAGAAAACAATCAGGGTCATGATGAAAAGAATTATTACACCTTGAAGCAACCGACGAATGATATATGCTGACATATAAAACTTATCTCAAGATTTAAGGCCTATCCAGCTACTAACGTATATCTATATTATCGTACCGAACCCTGGAGCCATCGCCGGGAATGGCGGGCTTTCAGTCTACCAGATTCTCTTATTTAACCACAATAGGTGGTTCATCCTCAAGTGATCATCCGAAAGGTGAGGGTGAACCACCTATTTTTAGGACTACTTAATGCGAGTCCATCCAGACTTCTTCAGTCTGCCAGCGTACGAAGCCTTGCGTGTACTGCGTGCTGTGCACGTAGGGCTGCTGGATAGTGTATGCAACACTACCGTAAATCGGGATTATCAGGCAGTTATCCGACAGATAATCCGTCACCATCCCAGTCAACTCCACCTGGTCGGCAATATCGATGGCTGCCATCGCTTGCTCATCCAAAGCTACCTGTTCGTCCGTGCGACCCAAGAAGGAAATCCAAGTGAATGGGTCATAGCTGAACCAACGTATGTAGGTCTGTAAGTAGTTGGTATCCATGCCACCGGCGAAATAAAACAAAAAGTCCTGGTCTGCTGCGGGTATGTTGGTTTTGCCGTAGGCAGTACCGAAGTATCTGCCGGCGTCGGCGACATCCACCGTAACTTCAAAACCGACGGCATCAAGATTTTGTTTTATCATGGTACAGGCATCTATTGGAGTGGGACCAAAGGCATTTGTGACCAGGAGGTTTACTTTCAGAGGGTTGGCGGTGGTATAGCCGGCCGCCTCCATCAGTTCCCTGGCTCTATCCGGGTCATACGACCGGCCACGAGCCGCGTCGTAACCCCATTCTCCTTCCCAGGGCACGGCTTTGATAACTTTATACATCCCGTGACCGAGCGCCTGCGTAATTCCTGCTTTATCAATGGCATATTCGGCTGCTTCGCGCAGGCTCTTGTCAGCCATTTTGGAATCGGGATTGGCGGTATTAGGCCAGAGACCCCAGGGTAACAATGGCCAGGCACTCTGTTTTACATAGCCTAGAGCTATCAATTCCTGGGCGTCCAGGGGTGGAGCGCCCCATATCTCTCCATCACCGTTCTCGAAAGCCGCCCGGGCAGTCACGGCATCGGGGATGATATTGACTTGGATACCATCAAGGTAAGGCCTGTTTGCCCGCCAGTAGTTGGGGTTCTTCACCCAGGTTATGCTGACGTCTCTTTGGAAATCTGAAAGTATGAAAGGACCGGTGCCGATAATATGGGTCCTGGCCCATTCCTTGCCGGTTTCAAGATCTCCGCCTGAACCCGCATCCCAGGCAGCCTTGGAGTACATGGCTGTCCACCATCCCCAGGTGGGCATCATCTGGTTATTATACTCTGTCATGTCAATCACCAGAGTATATTTACCCGTAACCCTCATGCCGTCATAGTAACTCATATACGGCATGGCTCCGGCATCGATGACCTGTTGCAGGTTCCAGGCAGCCACCTCGGCCGTGAGTTCCGATCCGTCGGAGAAAAGCACTCCCT
>CAYGXB010000545.1:0-2128 GCA_964353605.1 uncultured Bacteriovoracaceae bacterium | reverse complement strand
ACCTATTGAGAGCGACCCCGTCAAGGGGTAAAGACTCCCTATGGCCTTGCTCTTTCCGAAAAGGCCTGACGCTCTCCTGTTATCAAAACAGGCAATATTTTGTGACCCTGAAGGGCATATCTGACTTTGCTTTCCGAATACGGTTTACAGGATCCACCTGTACCAGACACCTATCGGGGCTTTTAGCCCGGGCGCTGCCCGAGGGAGGAGCATTCCTCCCCCCCTTCACTGCCGGGCGAGCGCATGCCACAGAAAGTTATCGGTTACCCTGCCGGCCTCACACAAACGATATGGACGGGGTCACGTGTGCCCTCAGTCATAAAGGGAGCTACCGGCCGGGGCAGATAGACCTGTCAAGGTTCACATCTATTGAAGGAAGCGGGGCGAGGCCGCCAATCAGTTAGACAGCTAGTTCTCCTCAGTCAAACGCCCGGCGTGTCCCCGTCCCGCCCCAAGTCCGATCATCTCCTTTTTGAACTCGCAACCGTCCCGCAAGATCTTATGTGCGGCCAGGCAGAGCTTGTGGGCCAGGATGCAGTTGGCCAGCAGCTTTGCGTTCTTCCCCCGCCTTGCGGCATGGCGGTCGCGGAACGCGGCCAGGTGTGCATCGTGGCGCGCCGCTCCCATGGCCGCCTGGCAGAAAGCCCACTTGAGGTAGGGGTTGCCCTGCTTTCCGCCTTTCCCCTTCTTCTCCTTCTCCGCCGATTTCGAAGTAGATTGCACCAGGCGGCAGTAGGAGGCGTAGTTCCTGGCTGTGGGGAAGCGTTGAGCTTCCCCCGTCTCGTAATAGATGGTGAGGGCGAGCACATACCCTATCCCTGGTATCTTCATGAGCTCCCGGAAACGGGGATCCGCCACGCTGATCCCGGTGAGCCAGGACTCCATCCTCTCTATCTGGGAGGTGAGCAGGGCGATCTGCTCCACGATCATGGAAAGGTCCATCTTGACCTCGTCGGGCAGGAGAAGACCATCCACTCCCTGCGCTATCGCCCTCTCGGTGCTGGCACCGTCCACCCTCACGTTGTAGCGGGCCAGGGTGTTTTTGAGCGATGAGCGGAGCCTGCCCCGCTCCTTGACCAGATGGATCCTTCTGCGCATGAGGTCCCTCGCCGGCCTTCTCTCCGCGGGGTAGATGTAGGAGCAAGGGATCTCCTTAAGGCGCAGGAGCCGGGCCAGGCGGTGAGCATCCTTTACATCCGACTTGAACTTGGAGCCGGTGATGAGGTGCAGGCCGTAAGCATGGGCGAGCTTGGTCTCGTAGCCGTGGTCCCTGAGTCCGTCCACCAGCCAGTACCAGTTGTAGGTGGATTCCACCACGCAGGTCACCTCTCCCTCGAAGCTTGCGAGGAAGGCAAGGATCATTGCCAGCTCGTTCTTTAGCGTGGTCTGACCTACCTTCTCGCCCCCTTCGTCGATTACCACCAAGCTTGATCTCCTGGCGTGCAGATCGATTCCGCAGTAGAATTTCATCGGCGACCTCCTTTTCTAGGATTTGGACATGAGCACCCAAAGTTTACCTAGGCCGGGGGGTCGCTCTCAATAATTATCAGAGTCTGTACGGCGTTGCGGGCGCGTTGAGATCGCCACGGCACCTGCGGTGCCTCGCAATGACGTTCTGAGGGCGCCCTTCTACTCCAAGCCTCGCCGCGGACGGCTACAGGAAAAGCTCGCTAGGCCTCTCCCTGCCGCATCATCTCTTTGAGCTCGCGCTTGAGGATCTTCCCCACCGCGCTTGTGGGGAGGGTGTCGTAGAAGTTCAGCACCTTGGGCACCTTGTAGGGAGCCACCTTCTCCCGCAGGTAGGCGAGGATCTTTTCCCTCTCCTCTTCGCTCTTCTCAATGCCCGGCTTGAGGATCACCGCGGCCATGACCCGCTCCGAGCCCGGCCGGTTGGGGTCCGGGAATCCGAAGGAGGCGGCCATCTCGACGTCCGGGTGCTGCATCAGCTCGTCGTCCAGTTCGCGGGTGAAGACCTTGAAGCCCGAGACGATGACCATGTCCTTTAAGCGGTCCACCACGAAGACGTAGCCGTCCTCGTCCATGCGCCCGAGGTCCCCGGTGTGCATCCAGCCGTCCCGGACGGCGTTGGCCGTCTCTTCGGGCTGGTTGTAGTAGCCCTTCATCACCT
>CAYGXB010000544.1:0-2132 GCA_964353605.1 uncultured Bacteriovoracaceae bacterium | reverse complement strand
TGAGATCAAAGGGGGTCGGAGGGATTGAGCTTCTCGTATCAGGAACAGCCTTGTCTTGGGAGTGTTTGAGGTAGAGGAAGAATCTCCGCCAGAACCATAACGCCAGATGATGGAGGTGTCGGCCGATGCCGTTCCCAAAGATGGCCCATCCGAGTTTGCGGTGATACTTGATGAAGAGGCTGAAGTGGGATTGCGCAACTATGCCTTTCCGGATATACCAGCATTTCGGGGCATAGGTGGGACGCCATTTTCCCGTAGCGATCTTCAGGACCTCCATGGCTGCAAGGCTGGAAACTATCCAGGAGACGGGACAGAAGAGGGCGAGGTGCCGTTTGCCGGAGAAGTATTCCCAGAACCAACTGACACGCCAGTCGCCGGAGGTGATAAAGTTGTACTGAGCACAGCGGTACTCCCTGGAGTGCATGATCCTTCGCAAGCCCTCGTAATCGAGAGACGGGATGCCGAATACATCTTCGATGGTGGGCGTTTTGTGCGAGAAGGCACATACCCAGCCCAGGGATCCCGAAGGTATGCAGAGGACGGCAGGTCTTGTCTGTTTCCGAGCCGAACGGAAGCAGAGGATGCTGTAGGAGAGGTCATCCACGGCAGGGATGACGATAGCGCATTCCTTGATCAGGGTGTCCAGTTCTTCCCCGCGCGGCAGATGATTGCAGGTGGAGACGCGGGCGTTGGGATTGATCTTGAGGATGGTGTCCTTGATGACGGAGACCTTCTGCTCCCCGATGGTATCGAGAAAGCAGCATGCCTGTCGATTCATATCGCTCGCGGCATAGACGCCTTCTCCTGCGATGGTGAAGCGTTCCATACCGCATCTGGCCAGGATGATCGCGATGGTTTCGCCTGTCCCCCCATCGCCGATGATGAGGACGTTTGTATCCCGGAGGCGTTCCTGTTCACTTATAGAGAGTACCCCCAGATTGCGCTGAAAACGGAGGGCGTAGTCGCTCATCTAGGTCGGTTTTTTGCCTTCGCGGTATTTATACCAGCCATAGAAGATGTGCCACCAGACCTTTTGTCCCAGTTCCAGCGGGAGCGAGAGCCATGTCTGGAACATGCGCCACATGATCTTTCTCTGCCATACGAAGAGGGTTTCGAGGTGAGGCCCATGGATACGTTTTATGCTGATCCTCTTGCGGGTGATGGACCAGTAGCGGGGTGAGGCCACCGGTTTCCACTTCCCGCTCACCACCTTGAGGATCTCGAAGGATCCGAGCGATGAGGCGAGCCATACCGCCGGACAGAGCTGGGCAGGCGGTGCACCATCGAAGATAAAGGATCGGTAATAATCGATCCGCCAATCCGCAATGGGGACATAGAAGTAGGTTCCAAATTTGTAGCGGGGGGTGGTGAACAGTGCATGGAGCTCCTCATAAGTGGAAAGTTTCGGCACGCCTTCTATGTCCTCGACCGGCGGACTGTCTGGGTCGATGATGGACACATGCGACCATGTGCCGGAAGGGACAATCAGGAGGGCGGGTTTCCCGAGTCTTTGTGCGTCCCGGAAGACAACGATGCTGAGGGCGAAATCGTCAGCGGCGGGAAAAACGACATCCACCTTCGGGATGAGTTCAGCGAGTTCGGCAGGGGCGAGCATCTTTGCATGCACCTCAACCGAGGCCTCTGGATTGATCCTCAATATCTGCTCCCCGATGACCTCTGCCTTGTTTCTGCCGAGGGTATCAGCAAAGCATCCGATCTGTCGGTTCGTGTTCGAGTAGTCATAGGAATCGAATTCCACGAGAATGAACCTGCCGACTCCTGATCGGGCAAGTATGACGGCCACCGTACCCCCGATGCCCCCGCACCCGATGATGAGGACGCACGCCCTGCGGATTCGATCCTGCTCCGCCTCGGAGAAAATCCCGTAATTCCTTTCGAAGAGCTCCCTGTACCCTGGCATCATCCACTCCAATGCACATGCAAAATCTCAGTATGGCATAGTACGATTGAAAAGGGGCGTTTGCAATAAAAAATATAGGCGCAAGATTGAGGATGCAAGGAAGAACTAGCATATGCATAAGGACAGGCAGCAAGGAGAAATCGGGAAATGGGTACGCATAAGGCCGAGAGCGAATTGAGAAGCTTCAATATGAAAAATACAGATGACGGTT
>CAYGXB010000543.1:0-2138 GCA_964353605.1 uncultured Bacteriovoracaceae bacterium | reverse complement strand
CCTACAAAGGATTTTGACTTTAAGCACATTGAATATTCCTTGAGGAAATCGAAGGTCAGCTTAGATTGAAGGTCTCCAGGGGATATCGCAGGTTTTCAGACGTTTCGATACCATCGATGGATCGCAGTTATATGCAGTCTGGCGGGAACATCTATTCGATTTGATATATGTACTCCAGAATAACGGTTTGTCCTCATTGAAGATCGGCCCCCGATGCGGACGGGGACGCTCTCGCGCCAGTACAAGGACCCCAAGGCGCAAAGCGGTCCCTACTGGCAAATCAGCTATACCCGCAATATGAGAAGCTGCACCGAGTATGTCCGGCAGGATTGCGTGGCCGAGGTCCGAAAGGAGATCGCGGCATACAAACGCTTCAAAAAACTGATGGAGGAGTGGATCGACCTCAGCATCGAGGCCTCGAAGTCACGCATGAAGGTTGACAAAAAGACGTGCTCAAGGTAGGTTAGAACTCTGTACTCTCAAGCAGGTTTCGGGGCGAATACAAAACAGCAAAAAGCAAGACTCGTACCATAGCATACATCGGTATTGATCGGGCCGGCGATCTCAGGTAGTGTAATGCAGAGAAAAAAACCACATTATGAAAGGTGGTATCCCATGAGAAGAGGTATGGCGTCTCTGATGATTGCAAGCGTGTTCTCTCTGCTGTTCGTATTGGCTCAGGGTGCGGAGGCCCTGGAAGTGATCGGGATGCCCAAACCGACCGCGCCGACCGGTCCAGCCCCGAGTACCAACATCGGCCCGACCCTGAATATCCCGAAGGACGTCAGGCCTGTGGCAATCGCCGCAGAGCTCGACACCCTGTCCTCTCACCCCTATGTCAACTCATGGCAGACGGCTGCCGCGACGGTTACCCTGACGAAGGCCGCCCCTTCCGGCGGCGCGACAATCGCGCTGTCCTGCAACGATCCTTCCATGCTCGCACTTCCCCCCACGGTGACAGTGCCGGCAGGCAGCCTTACCCAGACATTCACCGTCAGCGCGAAGTCCTTCGCGGCATCGGGGCCCGCCATACTCATCGCTTCGTACCAGGGCATCGTAAAAACCTGCACCATCCAGATCTACCCCGGCAGCAAGGTGTCCTCCATCGCTGGGTTGCCCAATTATATAAAAACAGCCTCACAGGCAACCGGAACCGTGCGGATCGTGGGGATCGCTCCGGCAGGAGGCTGGAACGTGCCGCTTTATATCCACCGTCCCGCAGATACGGTCGTCCCGGCGAGCGTTTTCATCCCAGCAGGGCAATCGACCGGCACATTTACCATTACCTCGGGCCAGCAGACCGGCATGATACTGATCTATTCGGATCAGTATGCGTATCAGTACACGTCTTCGACGGGATGCACGAGTGTTCAAGTCGTTGTTCCGCCCAAGCTCAGCAATCCAGCCTTCCGGATATGCACACAGAACTCGTCCGTATGCTATTCTGCGACAGCCCAGGTCGAGAGCTGGCAGAGCATAGACCTGCAAATTGGCATCACCACCCCCTACCCGGAGTCGACAGTGGTGACGCTGACGAGCAGCAATCCCCAGGTCGCCATGGTGACCCCCAGCGTAACATTCATCAACAATTACTGGTACGGTATGGTCCCGGTATCCACGCGGGCGGTGACCTCATCGACACCGGTCATCATCACCGTCAAGCTCGGCGCCGAGACGAAGACAGCGCAGCTGCAGGTAAACCCGGGATTCATGGTGAGCAGCCTTTCGATCTCGCCATCGAGCGTCAAGGGCGGCACGTACGCCACGGGAACCGTGACCCTGAACAAAGCGGCCACTGCCGGCGGCGTGCAGGTAAGCCTGATGAGCAGCAACCCGAACATAGCAAGCCTGCAGCCTGGCGTTACCGTGCCGCAAGGCCAGACCAGCGCGACGTTCTCGATCACCACCATCACGGTGACGGTGTCGACGAGCACCGTCATCAAGGCTTCTTTCGCGGGGATGGAAAAAGCGGCGAATCTCACCGTCACCCCCTGAAGCATCCCTGCGGGAGAGATTTCCGGGAATACGAGGAAAGCGGGCGGGCTTTGCGATCCGCCCACTTCTCACTACTACATCTCTTATGCGTTATGCGCATGCGCAATGACCATTTTCCCTTTCAGGAGGATCGGCAAAGAGCC
>CAYGXB010000542.1:0-2140 GCA_964353605.1 uncultured Bacteriovoracaceae bacterium | reverse complement strand
CGAGGGGTACATGTACATCATGAGCGAAAAGTACGCTTCCGTGTGAAGAACCTTATTTTGAGAAAAGAATTGATTTCAAACGACAGGGCTCATCTACGAGCAACCGCATCAGAGGACCCGAGAGTGCCGTAAAGCGCCTGTGCGGTTGCTCGTCAGGTTGAGCGCCTGGTGAGAAGAGTTCACAATTTGGCATAAAGAAAACCCGGCAATACCCGCAACAGCCAACCAATAAGGAGCCACCGCTTGGTGACATAGGCATGTCTTGCTTTTCTCTGAATCGCTTCATAAATCTGCTGTGCAGCTTTTTGTTGTGGAGCTACCCAAAAGAGCCCCTCGCCTTTGGCCATGGCAGTATCAACAAAACCAGGTTTTATATCAGTTACAGTAATGGGAAGCCCCGCCTTCAAGGCTCTAATTCTGAGACCCTCCAAGTAGTTTGAGATGAATGCCTTTGAGGCATTGTAGGCCGGAGCCTCACTGCTCCCACGGATTGCAGCTACAGAGGATATTCCAACCAAATGTCCTCGACTCACCTTCTCAAAATGACGGTATGCCACGTTTGCCATGGCTGCAAATCCCAAGACATTGACATCGATTGTCTTTTTCTCATCTGCCCAGTTAAGATCGGAATTGATGAAACCTGTACCAGCGGAAATGACGATGAGATCGACTCCTCCGAGCTCTTCAATAAGATCCTCAAGAAGATCCATTGCTTTGAGATCATCCAAGATATCTATCTGCATGATAAAGGCAGGATTCGAAAGTTTACTCTTCAATTCTTCTAGAAGATGAAGCCGCCTCCCGACAAGACCAACGATGTAGCCGTTCCGGGAAAGAATGATCGCAAGTTCCTTGCCTATTCCGGAACTTGCCCCAATCACAATGGCTCTCTTCGTACAAACCAATCCTTGTGTGCTCATGGGCTTATAACGGGGCCGCGGATCAGCCGCGTGGCCCAGAGGAAACTCCACTTCCGACAGGACGTGTCGGCTGCATCCGCTCGATGGCCGGCGCGTAGCGCCGGCCGCTGGAGCGAGCTGTTTAGCAGCTGCTCATACATGGTCGTAGTTCAACAGACCTGTATGCATGATGAGCTTCCACTCCCCGTCTACCTTCGTATAGCCTTTGCACGCCCTGCCCTTCCAATGGAAGTCTTGGCCTGTCTTCTTGTTCCACCACAGCGTGTCGACATCTACCACGGCAAACGCTCCGTCGCCCTCACCGGATACAACGATCTTGATGGTATCCCGATGGTTGTGAACGAGCATATGGGTATCGAACAGCTCCTGCCAGCCAGCTTTCCATCGATCACGGTCGTACCGTCCGAGGGGGAATACCCAGTCCATCGGGTTGTGGGCATTCTCATCCCGCGGCCAGGGCCAAACCATGTCCGGATGAAAGATCGCGACAAGGGCCTCGGCATCCTGAGTGTCCCAGGCATGGGTCTCGCGATCGACCATCTGTTGGATCTCGTCTTCAACAGTCTTCATCTCGTCTCCATAGGAAAAAGGCTGCTTAATGCTACGGCTTACCGGCACAGCGTTTGCACCACGCCCGTCTTCATTTTCTTGTTAGGCGCGAATGCGCACTCATTCTTTTCTCAGGCGGACAACGTTGCTTTTCGTAATGTTAACACTATCAGAGAGAGCCTTTCGCATAAAACGTGGCGATATGTTCCAGTGCTGACCGTCCTCGGTGATAACTGTGACAGTCTTTCTGTTATAGCGTGTTAGCATTCCAACCACTGGTGGTAGCCCCTCCGGCTGAAAAGTGACACGATCACCGATCTTGAACTTAAGCATCTGCTCATGCGCGCGCTTCTGGCTGAGGAAACGCAAACGTTCAACGATCCTATGATTGAGGTCGATGAGTTCTGCTTCGCTTAGTTTGTCGATATCAATCTTCATTGTTTCACCTGCCTTCGTTCATACATGTAATTATTGTTTGGCCATGCTGCTGTTGCCGCCCAATGACCAAGCTCACCGGCGCGCCGCTTTTGCGCGTCCGGTGGAGCGCAGTGTTGGGCCACTCACTACGTTCATAAGCAGAAATCGTAGGGTTCGGGTGTGATTAACTCATGCGCGGCCTGGTTCCACGCTATGACTCGTTCATTTTCAGGCCCCGTCCTCTCGAATATTTC
>CAYGXB010000541.1:0-2143 GCA_964353605.1 uncultured Bacteriovoracaceae bacterium | reverse complement strand
GGCATGGTCTTCATGCATGCTGGCGGCACCATCGTCGAACGCCAGCTCGCGGCTGAACAGACCCTGCACGTGGACACCGGCTGCATCGTGGCCATCGAACCGTCCGTGAACTTCGACATCCAACAGGCAGGCGGCATCAAGACCATGCTCTTCGGCGGCGAGGGCTTCTTCTACGCCATCCTCCAGGGCCCTGGCAAGGTCTGGCTCCAATCGCTCCCCTTCTCACGCTTAGCCGGACGCATGCTTGCCGCTGCTGCACCGGGCGGCAGACGTGACGAAGGCTCCATCCTCGGCCCCATCGGCGGCCTTATCGACGGCGACTAGCGGAGAAGTGAAAAGTTTCAGGCACTAAGCCTGTGGAACCACTCTTTCGGCAAAAGGTGGTTCCCCCCTCCGCTCCTCTGACACAAGATTTGATACATCACCCATGGCCAACCGGTATTTGATAAGATCGGGGACATATGTTAGATGAAGGACTGGCTCATGCAGTGCGAGTCAGCATGCAATGCAGGGAGGGCATGCTATGGGGAAAAAGACCACTATGGATCAGTTTGTGAACAAGATCGCCATCGTCACCGGTGGGGCATCCGGAATCGGCCGCGCGCTCTGCGAGGTGCTCGGTCGGCGCGGCGCGGTCGTCATCGTGGCCGACATCGTAAAAGATGGCGCAGAGCGCACTGCAGCAACCATAACCCAAAACAAAGGCTGGGCCCAGGCTAAAACTGTGGATGTGACGCGTTCGGAGGAGGTCGAAAGACTGATCAGCGATACGGTGTCCGTATACGGGCGCATAGATTACCTGTTCAATAACGCGGGTATTTGCATCGTCGGCGATACGAGGGACATTGACCTCGAGCTGTGGCGCCGCATTGTCGACGTAAATCTCTGGGGCGTGATCTATGGCACGACCATGGCCTACCGGCAGATGGCCCGACAGGGGTTCGGTCATATCGTGAACACCGCGTCTCTGGCTGGTCTGATTTCATCACCGACGTTCACGTCCTACGCCACCACGAAACATGCCGTGGTGGGGCTTTCGAGGTCGTTGCGCGCGGAGGCGGAGGACCTGGGGGTCAAGGTGAGCGCCGTGTGTCCCGGGTTCGTACGCACGGGGATGTTCGACTCCTGCATTATCCTCAAGGCCAAACGGGAAGAGGCCAACAACCAGGTAAACCCCAGGATGATCCTGGAGCCGAGCCAGGCGGCGCAGCATATCCTGAGAGGCGTGGAGCAGAATCAAGCCCTCATCGTCTTCCCCTGGTACTCCCACATGATTATGTGGATCTCCCGCTGCTTCCCCTCCCTCATGTTTGCCTTGGAGCGCAAGTCGGTCAGGGACTTCCGAAAGATGTGCGATGAATCATAGCAAGTGGCCTGCCAATCTACTGGAGCGCCATACATAGAGAAAAAGCACAATCAAGGTTATAAAGCTCAATCCCCTTTATAGATCACGTGCCACAAGCCGCTATTTTGATCAAGAGACCCGACAAGTAATGATTTCATCAGGAGATATTGAAATTTTGATAATTGAAAAAGCGCTCATAAATCGCAGTTATATATAGTCTGAACGTTGGGGGAGCAATGCGATCTGGCCTCAACAATCAACAAATAATGTCAAATGTTGAGGCCAGGCCCTGATGGTTTTCCCTATCACCCCCATGGCCCCCTCCTTGAGGCCACCTTATAAATTTTACTCGGGGACATTTCTAGCGAGTTCTCCAGGGGACATTATCAAAGAATCGGGACAAAATACTTCAGTAACCTTGCATTCGAAGTATCGGGCTTTATTATTCAAGACAGCATACATTATAGTTAATTCATTCTTTATTATTATTTTCATTGGGGGTAGCATTCAGTATGAGCTGCATCTTCTTAAGCCACGTCGAGAAAGACCTCGCCATTATGCAGCAGATCGCCCAGGGGCTCGAAGCCATAGGGTACGCCACGTGGTACTTCGAGCGCGATGTGCTTGCCGGAACGAGCTACCTGATCCAGATTACGAACGCCATCGAGCACTGCGATGCCATGGTCCTCATCGCCTCCCCGCACGCGTGCGGTTCCGACCAGGTGACCAAGGAGGTGGTGGGCGCCTTCGAAAGGGGCCGACCTTTCTTCCCGGTGCTGGTGGACATGACCCCGCCCG
>CAYGXB010000540.1:0-2145 GCA_964353605.1 uncultured Bacteriovoracaceae bacterium | reverse complement strand
CTCTATAACGTGGCTACCATGGAACCGCGGGTCAAGAAACTTCTCCTTGAAAAAGAAATAGGGATTGAGCTTTCCGTTCGCATCGATGATGTGGAGATGGAGGGAGACCGGGTCAAAGCTGTTCTTGGAAAACAAGACGGAGAAAAGGCTCGATTTGAGGGAGACGTTTTCATCGATGCAACGGGGACGGCAGGGCCTCCTGCCAACTGTACCAAGTATGGGAATGGTTGTGCCATGTGTATTCTCCGCTGTCCATCATTTGGAGGCCGGGTGAGCCTGGTCGCCAAAGCAGGTGTCAAGGAAATGGTGGGAAGAAAGGGGGATACCATAGGGGCGATGAGCGGCTCGTGCAAGCTCTTCAAAGAATCTCTTTCGCAAGAGATCGTCGACCTGCTGAACAAAGAGGGTGTGGCAGTCATTCCTGTTCCCCCATCGGAAAGATTAAAGGGAAAACTCTCCATAAAGGCTTGCCAGCAATATGCCCTTCCAGAATTTGAAGAAAACGTCGTTCTTTTGGATACCGGACATGCAAAGCTCATGGCTCCCTTCTTCCCGCTGGAGGCCCTGCGCCGAATCCCGGGATTCGAGAATGCTCGTTATGAAGACCCCTACGCAGGAGGCCTTGGCAATTCAATCCGGTATGTGGGCATGGCTCCAAGGGATGATGCCCTAAAGGTAAAAGGAATTGAAAATCTCTTCTGCGCCGGAGAGAAGGCTGGGTTGTTGGTAGGGCATACGGAGGCCATCGTCACTGGAACGCTCGCCGGCCATAACGCAGCGCGGTATGCTAAAAAGGAGAAGCCTCTTATTCTGCCTACCACACTCGCTATTGGTGATGCAATAAGCTATGTACGCACTCAGATGGAGACGGAGGAGGGGTTGGGCAATAAATACACTTTCTCAGGTTCGGTCTACTTTGACCGGATGAAACAGAAAGGACTTTATTCAATCGATCGGAAGAAGATTCTGGAGAGAGCCCGCTTGGCAGGAGTTTCGGAAATCTTCTCTTCAAAGTGAGGACGAACAGGATACCTCTTAACCCTGAGCCGCGCAAAACGAGGGGACAAATCCTTTTCTATTAGGCCTGCTCCTCTCGCACGACCGGCTGGGACGAGAACCGTTTCTCGAGATACCGGAGTCCGCTGGTCATCAAAAGTGATATGGCTACGAGGACGAGGATCAGGGCGTAGACCGGCGCTACCTGGAAGGAGCCCCCATACATTTGGAGCGCTCCGCCCATACCGCTCAATGAGATAAGAGCCTCACCCACAACGAGACCTTTAATCGAACGCCCTGCTCCCTGGCGAAGCCCTGACATGATGATGGGCAAGGCTCCCGGCACCAGAATGCGCTTGAAGACCAACCACCGCCCTGCGCAGAAGCTGTGGGCCATGTCGAGGATCGCCCGACTCACCTGCCTGACCCCTGTCTCGGTGTTCACGACGATGACAAAGCAGGAGAAGATGAAGATCGTCGCTGCCACCGGCCCCCGACCCAGGCCGAAGAAGACGACCATAAGCGGTACGAAGGCTGCGGACGGGGCGGCAAGAAAAGCATTAACGTAGGGATCGAGAATAGCCTTTACCCTCCAACTCACACCCATGGCGGTACCGACAAGGATCCCCACCACGATGGCTGCCCCTAAGCCCTCTGCCAGTGCGGTCAGGCTGAGGGATAGGTTTTGCTGAAGCTCGCCCGTGGCCATCATGGGACCTAAGGAACTGATCACAGTGGAGAGGGGAGGAAGGAACTCCGTGAGGTTTAACTGTCCCATACCTTCCCAAAGGAGAGCGCCGATGACCACTGCCGTGAGCGTGGGCCATCGGGTAAGTATCCTGCTACTAAACGACATATATTGCTCCAATCTCTACTCAGCGCACCCCGGACGATTCTGGCATTCGATGATGATCTGGCGCAGGCGTTCCCACACGTAATTCGAGAGGTCGACGAACGCGGGGGACCGCCTGACCGTGTCGGCGTGACGGGGACGTGGAATGGGCACATTAAGGACCTCAGCCACCCGCCCGGGTCTCGGCTCCATGATCACAACGCGGTCAGAGAGCAGCACTGCTTCCTCCATGCTGTGTGTGACGAATACCACGGTCTTGTGCTGGTTCTCCCAAATGGCGATGAGCTCTTCCTGCA
>CAYGXB010000539.1:0-2146 GCA_964353605.1 uncultured Bacteriovoracaceae bacterium | reverse complement strand
AAAACATATACCAATGTCAGTCTCGGTTCTCTTTAAGTCTTTTAGTATGAAATCGCATGTCGATCTTGCCATTTCTAGGGCATCGGGTTGTTTAGTCACATCATAGAGGTCAAGAAGCCCATGTGCTACAAATGAAGAGCAGACGATTGTAGGGGCACCGGCGGGTAAAAAGAAGTCACCGGACTGCCATGGGAAATTGTATCCCCAACATGCACCGTTGTAACCTGGACTACGCAGATCAGCTAAAGCGTTTAACAATAGGTTACATTTTGAGGTTCCATCGATTATTTTAAGCGAATGGAGCCGTGCATATGCCGATAATAATAGAGCTATCGCTTTCGGGTTTCGCCCTTTTGGAATATGAAATGGTCTCCTTAGATTAATCGGTGATATTCTGAATGCTGCTGTCGCAGCAGACCGAAGCCATCTGCTCCTCAGACTACCTAGAAACGGGGAGTTAAGCGCGTCATAGGGGTCAATGCCATCCATACCCATCCTATCGATGTAGCCGAGAAGTCTGAGCAGGGAGGTCTTGACCTCGTCCATAACCCTACCCACCATTCTCTAATAGTATCTCGTTTAATAGAGAGATGACAGTCGATTGGACGTGAATGCTTCTATCGGGATTGATCTCTCTCCGCTTCGCTTCAATCACGTATTGGACGATTTCCTTCGGATCCCTGCTATGAAAAACCCACCCACGCTCTATCATATCCCTATCCACTGCTAGCATCTCATTACCTGGGTAGAATGAAATTGCCGGTACGCCCATTAAAGCCGCCTCCCTTGAGAAAGTACCCGAACCGGTAAGAACCGCCTTTGAATGATAGCATACATCAAGACCATTGAGTGGTCTTTGTGGGATGACGAGGTTGGCTGTGTCGGGTATCATATTCTCTTCATGACCATATCTCGGGAGAAAGAGAATATTGAAATTCTCCCGCGCAAACTCTTTTAATAATTCCGGTACGATTGTCTTGGCATCTTGGCCGATGTACAATGCATCCAGAGCCTCTGGTCGGACCATCACATAATCGCGGAACGGTAGGCTTGCCAGGAATTGAGGGTCTGGGAAATAGTCGGCGACGTAGATGTCCTCCTTGAAACCATCATACTGGAGTATACGGTCCTCTTTCATGTGGTCCTTGACCAGGATTTCCTTCGGAATGGATTTAGGGACGATGAGGTGATCGACGAACCTGAACATCCATCGGTTCAAGGGGTGGTCTATCTCATTATCCGTGAAGGTCACATTCATTCTGTGGCGCAGCCTCGAGGCGTAGATGCCCCAGACGGAACAATGGTTCAATAAGATGTCGTAGGTGGGGACGTCAAGAGCCAGTCTGAGGACCCTCTGGCCGAAATTAATTGCTCGAAGGGGGATGGGTCCACCTATCCTACTGCCAATTACCTTGTGTTGAATTCCATACGTTTCGAGCAGTCTCACAATCTCTGCATAATCTCGGCATGTAACATAGAACTTATTCTTTGGCATAGCCTTGATGAAGGTCTTGAAGAAAAGGGGTTCGTGCGAGTTCTTGATATCAATCCAGATACGCATTCGCGCACTTGTCCCTTATGCCAATGTTGTATTCAGCACATCTTTGTCGGGAAAATTAATCAGTACCGCGTGCCTTTTACCCTGGTAAACGAAAAGGCTACCTGCAGCAGCCGCCGATGCATGTCCATCGATAACAACCCTGCGAAGATCGCTCAGACTCCCGGCCCCACCGCACGCGATCACTGGGATGCTTACCAAATCCGCTATACTCCTTATGAAACTTATATCGTATCCCTCCATCATGCCATCGTTGTCGATGGAGTTCAAGAAGAGCTCGCCAGCTCCCGAGGATTGCATTGTGATAGCATGCTTAATAGGATCGATGCCAGTCCTTCTCGTCCCACCATAAGTCAAGATGTCATAGCTTCCTTTCCTATTGCGCTTAACATCCATAGCAACAATTATACTCTGGCTTCCGAACTCCAATGACGCATTCCTGATGAGGTCGGGCTCAGCAATGGCGTGGGTGTTGATGCAGACCTTCTCGGCGCCCGCATTCAATAGCTCACGTACGTCCTTTATGGTTCTAATTCCCCCACCGACTGCGAGGGGCATGAAGCACTCGTCCGACAGTTTCTCCACAAA
>CAYGXB010000538.1:0-2157 GCA_964353605.1 uncultured Bacteriovoracaceae bacterium | reverse complement strand
TGGATGGGGAGCATATTTGAGTGCTGGCACCGGAGTACCGTTAAGGATTGAACCAACAAGCACTGCGCCTTCAACTTCCGTCTCAGAAGGTGCTCTCTATTACAATTCCACTACCCATACATTATATGTTTATAATGGAACATCTTGGATTGCGTTGCATTAGGAGAGCATATGGACAAATATAACTGCTGGTGGCCTCACCTGCTTAACTGGTCCTTCATGAGATACTACGCCGTTACGATCGGACAGACGGCATACTATACGTGCCCACCTGAAAGGGTAAGCATCTCATGGCACAAACATGAGGACAAACACAAAGAACAGTACGCCCGGATGGGCATTGCGAAGTTCTTGGTCGTCTATATCTACTATCACCTGCGGTACGGATACGCCCGCAACCCACTGGAAGATGAGGCACGGAAGGCGGCACTCGGGGCATAATATGCAGATACAGATTACAGGGATCAAAGAGTTGCAGGAAAAGCTCGATGCCCTTGCGAGCAAGAAGCTCGGCATGGTGACAGCAGCTGCGATACGGGACACGGCCTTTCAGGTTAGATCTGCCTTACAGAGTGAGATGAGGACGGTCTTTGATCGGCCTACTCCCTGGGCTACCAATACCGTACGCATTGATCTTACCGAAGCGAACAGGAACCAGCAGTCGGCCTCAATAGGGCTGGACTATGAGGGCGGAAAAAGCGCCAGTATGTGGGAAACACCATCATTTGCGCAGCACCAGGTCTTCGGGGGGGGTCGATCGATAAAGGCCTCTGAGCGCCAGCTCCGAGCCGCCGGCATCCTTCCGCCGGGCATGTCCATCGCTCCCGCGAGGGATGCATGGCTCGATCCCTATGGCAACATCCCCGGACCAGAGATGGTGCAGATTTTATCCAGTGTAAAGGCTTTCGGCGAGACAGGCTATTTGATGAACAAGACCGGCACGAGCCGGGGCAAGAAGAAAAACCGCTATTTTGTCATGAAGCGAGCAGGCCGTGCGATCGGCATCTGGGAGAACAGAGGCCCCGGCAATGTCGCTCCCGTTATCATGTTCATCAAACAGCCCGCCTATAAAAGCCGGTTCAACTTCTTCATAGTTGCACAGAATGTCATTTTCAAGAACTGGCGAAAAAATTTCAAAGCCAGATTAGATGAATATACTAAATATATTATAAAATAATATCCACCATCTCCGCCCTTTCTCTGCCACTATAGTACCTCTTATTGTCACTTATTATCACTTTTAATTATATTCTATGCAATATAATCATATACTTACGCATGACAAGACATTTCCTAAACCGCGTGCCGGGTGTTCGAATCACCCCAGGGGCACCATAAATCAATGAGTTATCGACCTTTCTCTAACCTCCTTTTATTTCCTCCGCCATTTTTACGCCCATTACTTACCTTCTGCTTGTCCAGTTTGGCGACTGTTGCCCTTAAGTATTCAGGGATGACCCTTGCATATATCTCGGTCGTTTTCTGGTCAGAATGTCCCAGCAGCGCCTGTATATGGGCAAGAGGAGCACCCTTTGACAATAATTCAGTGGCGAATGTATGACGGAGCATGTGGGGAGTAATCTTTACCCCACTATTTTTAGATGCTGTCCTATATGCCCGTCTAACGCTTTTCACGCCCGAGAAGATGTAAGGACCGTCAGCCTGCTTGCGCAGGGCCTTGATTGTTGACATCGCCATGGAGTTAAGGGGTATTGCTATTGTCCTTCCTGTTTTAGGCCGTCTAAGGCGCAACAGAGAGAGCTTTGGATCATAATCTGCCCATAGCAGGGTGGCAAGATCTCCGTCTGATATTCCTGTATTTGCGGAAAGTGTTGCTCTCTTTCTGTGATTGGAGTCAAGTTCTTTCAGCCATTTTTTGAATTGTTCAGGAGTTACATACTTCGGCAATGATCTCTGACAAGGGAGAAGTTTTATATTAAAGGGCAATCGTTCAATTTCCTTGACACTGACTGCTCTTCGGAGTATCTTGCGCAATGTCTCAAGTCTAAGATTGATCGTCCTTACATGATAAGGGGCAGCGATCTCTTTCCCTGCATCATCCTTCACAGTACGACCACGCATCTGGCTTATTAAGTCTTCAACATGCTTTTCTGTTAAGTCATTAACTCTCATATTACTAAAAACGGGCGATAAGAA
>CAYGXB010000537.1:0-2159 GCA_964353605.1 uncultured Bacteriovoracaceae bacterium | reverse complement strand
ATTTTGGCATAGAACCGTGCATCGGATGCGCCGAGACCGAGGAATGGCGCCACGATGAGATCCTTTTCCCCTGCAGTCTGCACGATCGTCTGGACCAGGATGGCATAGCTCGGTGAACGGGTACTGGAAACGGGTGAGGGATTATCCCCCTCCTCCAGGGCGGTCAGTTTCACCCGGGGATCGTCAATGATCTCTTTCACCCTCGCCATAACGGTTGCGCGCGTCTCTCCGGGTATGATGCGGAAGTTGACGACGGCGGTTGCCTTCTGGGGCAGGATATTATCCTTGGTGCTGCCGCTGATCATGGTGGCCGCGATGGTGGTGCGGATGGACGCATCGGTCTCGGGTGACTGGCTCATGAGGTACTTCACGAGGGGACCGAAGAGCCACGGGTTCGTCACGATCACCCGCTTGGCGAATGGCATCCTGTCTGCGACGTACTCCAAGGTCTGGCTCAGCATGGTCAGGTCCGCCGGGAAGGGATGATTCTCGAGCCGCGTGATGGCCTGGGCGAGTACGCCGACCGCCGTATGTCTCGGCGGCATGGATGAATGCCCCCCTTTATCCTCGACGGAGAGCTCGATGCTTAGGTAACCCTTTTCTGCAATGCCTACAAGCGCAATGGGTGCCGCAACACCCGCTATCCCGTTCGGGAAGATGGATCCCCCTTCGTCGATCACATACTCGGGCACAACCTCCATGGCCTTGAGACGTTCCACGATCTTCACAGCGCCGTTTTTCCCGCTCACCTCCTCGTCATGGCCAAAGGCGAGGTAGATCGTCCGCGTCGGTTGATAGCCCTCTTTGAGCAGGGCCTCGACGGCCTCGATCTCGGCCATCATGCTCGCCTTGTTATCGAGCGTCCCCCGGCCCCAGATGAAGCCCTCGGCTATCTCGCCGCTGAAAGGCGGGCGGGTCCAGTCCTTCTCCGTCCCCGGGTCGACGGGGACAACGTCCTGATGGGCCATGAGAACGATGGGCTTGCGGGATGGATCACTGCCCTGCCAGGTATAGAGGAGACTATAGGCATTGATCACCTCGAGCTTCAAGTGTCTATGGACGAGGGGGAAAGCCTTCTTGAGATAGGCATGCAGATCGAGAAAGGGCTGTGCTCGGAAGGACAACGGGTCGTAGTTGGATACGGTCTGGAATCTGACTGCTTCTCCGAGGTGCTGTATGCATAGGGTCTCATTGATGCCTATGGGCGTGGCAGGCGGTAACACGGCAGGTTTCGTCGCATGGGCATACCCGCCTTCCAGCAGAACTATCAAGGCGCTTACCATGAATACGAACGATTTCTTCATGTTCTCCTCCCTCTTTAAGGTCTCATGCGTGATTCTTTTCAAAGGATGCACATACTACTCGGAATCGCATACAGAAATCACCTACCATACTTTGTCTTCAGAATCCACCCTCTTGATCCCCCGCACATGGTACGGCAGAATATTTGCTTGCAATACAAGGGAAATGCGGTAATCTACAAAAAGAGGGGATAACGATCCGCTTGCCCCCCTTCAAGGAAGAGAGGGGGGGGAGGAACATGATAAAGAACTGCGTGGATTATCTTACTCGCTATCTGTCTGATCATGGGGAGGAAAAGCGTTACTGCATATACCGTGAAGGTGCTGCCACTGATACCGAAGCCGGTGAAGGTCGAGCGGCTCTCCGGGGAGTTCATCCTCAAGGATGGAACGCCGCTTGTCCTGCCGGTCGGAGCTGATGCGCACGGGGATGCCTCGGCGAGGATATTCGCGGACAAAATCAAAGCAAGGTTCGGCGTTACGCTTGCTCTCATTGCGGCAGACGCATGCGTGCCCGGGGAGGATGCCATCATCCTGGGAGAGGCGGTACGATCACACGGGCTCCCGGATGAGTCCGCTGTAGGTCCCGTGACCAAGGAAGAAGGGTATGAGCTGACCGTGGGATCCTCCATCCTGATTCGGGCCTGGACCAGCCTTGGCGTACACAATGCGCTCATGTCCCTCCTCCAGCTCGTCGAAGGATCTTCTTCTCCGCCGAAGATACCCGCCGTGCGTGTCATAGACTGCCCACGCTTCCGCTGGCGCGGGATGCTCATCGACCCGGCCCGGAATTTCCTCCCACTTGATGTGGTGAAACGATACATCGATTACCTCTCCGAGCTCAAGCTCAATGTTCTG
>CAYGXB010000536.1:0-2167 GCA_964353605.1 uncultured Bacteriovoracaceae bacterium | reverse complement strand
GGCGGCGGCTTCGAATATGTTGGAGCCATCATACCCATCGAGAAGATCCCGGATGCATGCAGGGCCGGCATCAGTATCACAGCCAAGCACAAGATCACCTATTCGCTCGGCGCAAGGATCGTGGGAAGAGGAAGCTGCGCCATGTTCTTTTTTGCCTACCCCTTCAATCGCACCGACCGGGAGGAGGTGGAGCGGGTGAAAAGAGCGCTGGAAGACACCAACGAGACAGCCCTCAAACTCGGCGGTATTCCATGGAAGGCCGAGTTCCAGGGACAGCAGCTCATCATGAAGCAGATGGAGCCTGAGTCGTATAGGCTCATGCAGAGGATCAGGGAAGTTCTCGACCCGGCGGGGATCATGAATCCCGGAAACTGGGAGGTATGTTGATGGAAAAGGAACTGGTCGATATTCTTCACCGCTGCTTCCGGTGCGGTTGGTGCAAGTTTCCCGCCGACTATGAGGACTTCAACTGCCCTGCCTATCTCAAGTATCGTTTCGAGTCGTTCTCCGCAGGGGGCAGGATGTGGCTCATCAGGGCATGGCTCAATGGCGAGGTCAAGACCAGCGATAGACTACTCCAGATCCTGTTTTCATGTGCGACCTGCAGGAACTGCGTGGAGACATGCGCCATACCGCAGATCAAAGATTATCTCGTGAATATCTTCATCGCAGCACGGCAAGACATGGTGGAAAAGGGGACTATACCTCCTTCTGTGCGGGACTATTTCAAGGCGCTGGCCATAAGCGGCAATCCCTATAAGAGACCTCAGGAGGAGCGGGGGATATGGGCCAGGGGATTGGATATACCCCGCTATACCGACCAGGAATACCTTTTGTATGTGGGAGACGAGGCTTCATATGATGATCTGGGCATAAGGATGGCCAGATCCATAACCTCACTCTTGTTCAGGGCAGGGGTTTCCTTCGGGATCCTGGCCGAAGAGGAGGCGAGCGACGGCAACGAAGCCAATACGCTTGGCGAACAGGGGCTTTTTGCAGAGCTTGCCCTCCATAATATCCTGGCATGGAAGCGGCTTGGGGTAGAGAAAATCATCACGGTTTCTCCTCATGCCTACCATGCCATCAAGAATGACTACCCAAAGCATGGACCTCGTTTTCCGGTGTATCACTACACACAGGTGCTGGGCACTCCTGTGCAGACGCTTTCAAACAAACACGAATATCCCGCAAGAGTCACCTACCATGACCCCTGTTATCTGGGAAGATGGAACCGGGTATATCTCGAACCGAGGGCAATCCTGAATTCCATCAAAGGGTTGTCTCTCATCGAAATGGACCGGTCTATGCAGAATGCCTTATGCTGCGGTGGTGGAGGGGGGAACTTCTTCACCGACATCCTGGGCACCGGAGTCGACCTTTCCAGCAGGGCGCGCATCAGAGAGGCCCTTGCCACGGGGGCAGATATCATCGCAGTTGCCTGCCCCCAGTGCTACAGGATGCTAACCGATGCCGTGAAGGCTGAAAATGCAGAAACAACGCTCCGGGTAATGGAGATATCCGAGATTTTTAACAACACGCTCACCTGAAGAATGGATCATGGGACCGTAAACCTCTCTGCTCCATTTTCATCGCAATCCCCTGCCTGTTCTCTGATTATATGCAGAAATTTACGGTGCCTGCCTCGGCAATTGACAAAACTCACGACCTTGCGTATATTTAATCAAAGGCTACGGCCAGGAACCGCACGTTTCAGGCCAGATAAAGTGTAATCATAAGAATGAAGGCAATGCACCCATGAGATTTCGTAGGGACTGACCACCTTTCAATTTTGGTGGTCCGCTTCTGCTTAGTGGCTTCGTTGCCTTATAAAAAAGGGGGGGGGAATGCTCCGTAAATTATTATTATCAGCACTATTCGTTTCTTTGCTCATAGTTTCCGGATGTAAAATATCAGGCGCCATCTCAGATGATGGAACAGCTCTTGAAGGGATTACGGTTACCCTGAGCGGGGATATGTCCATGTCCGCAACGACCGACCCTGAAGGCGCCTACGCCTTCAAATCTCTCAAGCCGGGAAACTACACAGTAACACCTTCGTTCGCCGGATACACCTTCCATCCGGCACATTATACAATCTCTCTTGGCATTGAAGATATTAACGGTCTTACTGACGTTGATTTTACTGTTGCATCTGTTGAAGTGCCGCC
>CAYGXB010000535.1:0-2174 GCA_964353605.1 uncultured Bacteriovoracaceae bacterium | reverse complement strand
GGCAAATGCCCTGAATGGCTTTGCGCACCACCATCGCCGGCTCATCGAGCAGCAGCCGTGGAAGCTTCTTCGGTTTTTGCCGGCTATACGAAGGGGATTGCAGCAGCGGAGTATTGGCAAAAAAAGGATATACATTCGTGACATGGATACCCTTCTTTTTAAGCTCTCCATAGAGGGCCATGCCGAAGCCCAGGAGTCCGCACTTGGACACCGTGTAGGGCGTCTCGAAAGAGGTCGGGACGAACGCGGCCACCGACGACATGTTGACGATATGGCCGTATCCCCTCTGGAGCATGTCCCTGACAAACATGGACGTCAGATGCATCGGCGCCAGGAGGTTCACCCGCAGAAGTTTTTCCCATGCCTCGTACGGTATTTCGTGAAAGTATCCGTAGTTGATCATGCCGGCATTGTTGATCAAAATATCCACCCGAGCTGTGATCTTCTTGCACTCTGCATATACCCTTTCACATCCGCCCTTCGTCGAAAGGTCGGATGCAAATAATCCAAGCACATTGCCCTTCCTCCCTGGGATAGAGCTCGCAGACCTGTTAACCATATCTTCCAAACGCGAGGCGTCCATGTCCGTCACGATCACATTAGACTGGTGCGTAAGTAGCTGACGGATATACTCCTGTCCGAATCCTCCTGCGGCTCCGGTCAGAAGGATCGTTTTATTCGTTATATAACCCATGGGAACCTCCCGGTTATATCTTCATTTTTTTCATGAACTCTATCTCATCTTGGTACTGATAGGGCATCGTAAAGCCTTTCCACGGCGCCACCGGCTTGCCTGCATTCAGCCGTGTCTGCGCGCTGTCGGTAGCCATGATGGCAAAGGGTTTGGCACTTTCCAGCCCCAGGAGACGAAGGCTCTCCGCCATGCGATGCGTGCTCGGTCCCACCTTCACCTGTATCCATTTACAGGTGCTGTTTGTAATGCGGCCATCCACCTCAGTGCCGGTCCTCCAGATGGCGTCTTCATAGTTCGTGTACGAGACTAAATCAAATGCCGGCGCGGCGAAGCCAGGGCCCATCTCCCCTTTGACATCTACGATAGATGCATTGGTATCCGGGTCAAGCACGCCGAATTCGAAGGACTTATCTGAGAGCCTGAAGGGGATCTTTGTCACGTATTTCGGATAGCCCCATATCTCCCGCCCAGCAGCCCGGGCGGCGGGCGAGGTGACCGGCATCTCCAGAACATACCCGCCGATGTCTTTCCAGCCCCGTTCCCTCTTTTGTAACAATACCGTTGCCAAAGGAAGGGGCGGCTGTTTTACCGAGTGCGGATGCCCGATGATGCTGATGACCACTTCCTGATAGGGGCCGATGGTGACAGCCTGGTAATCGAAAAATACGAGCGAGACGAGAGTCTTGCCGTTAAAAAACCGGACTGGCACTACACCCGTTTCCTTGAGCACCTCCCGAGCCCTCTCATAGTCCACGAAGTAATTGATGAAGCGGGCGGCCACTTTGAAGAAGAACATCGGAACCTGAGTCCGTGTGTAAGAAGTAGTGTAATAGGTTCTCGGAACATCGAAGAAGACTTCTTTTTTCATGCTACCTCCTCAATAGAGTATATACAACATGTACATATAGCACTGGCTATTCGTCGTCTGTCAATTGAGAATAATGGCGGAATGTGTCAATGAAAACGAGACACCTTTGCCAATAATTTAGGGTGGCATGCGAAGCTCACATATTCTCGGAACTGTGGTGCCTGGCATTGGCAATTGACAATGAGAAGCGCCTTTATCGATAGTTTTGTCAACTGCCTCGGCCAGATACCGTTATATCCCAGCCGACGATGAAGGCGGGCGGCTGGATTGCCTTGTTGGCCCTTTTCTAATGGATCTCCAATTGTATCTTGATAGCCTCCTCAATCTTGCACATATCTTCCTGAGAAAGGATACCAGCGCGTTTAAAGAGTCGTAACTTGTTAACGGTCGCCAATTGGTCCGCCATGGCCTTACAGTCTTTGCCTTCAAAGACCACCAGTGCTTCACCGGGATAGAGGCGCTCTGTCTTGCTGGTCAGAGGGACAACCTGAACTCGACTGAGGAACTTGTTTGATGCGTCGTTGCTGACGATGACGGCAGGGCGCTTTTTCTTGATTTCCCCGCCGATGGACGGGTAAAATTAACCCACCAGATCTCACGCCGTTTCATGGG
>CAYGXB010000534.1:0-2176 GCA_964353605.1 uncultured Bacteriovoracaceae bacterium | reverse complement strand
TAGTATAAAATTCAGTTTTTTAAACTGTGAATGAAATGGGGAGTGTGTCATGAAAAGGAAGAGCCCTCCATCGGTTTCGCTCAACCAGGCCGACTTCCTCAATGTAGTAATGAACAGGGTGTTTCCCTCGCTCGGCCAGATGATCACTATCCGCTTCAAGACAAAGCACAGCCCCGATGAAATACGGCATGCCATGCGGCGGATCCTGTCGCTCTACGATAGGCTCAGGCTCTATGTCCGGCCGGCCTTGTTCTCGCATCGCATTTTCATATACGATGACGGCGACAGCATTACCGAGAAATACTTTAACGGCTCGTTCCGCGTTATTCCGGGCGTCACGTACGATTCGCCCGGGTATCGCGAGTATAGGAGCAAACTGCTGAATGAACCCTTTTCCCTGAAAAGTGGACTGCCGCTGACGGTATCATACTTTCCCGACGACCCCGAGCCGGTGCTGCTTCTCTCGGTGCACCACCTCGTGTGCGACGGGATGGGCTGGATTCACATGGTCGATGCGCTCATGGCCATCCTCAATGGCAAGAACCCGCCCCTCGTGCCGCTGGAAGACCCTTCACACACTGCTGCGATACTCGAGAAGCCGTATTACCGGTTTCCTCTCCAGCTTGTCAGGTCATATAGAAAATACAAAGAGACCGTACGGGAAAGGAAAAACGACAGAGTCTTTCTGCTCTCTCATAGACATTCCGATACCTTCGGGCCGTGTGACATGCACCAGCAATATCTTGCAATCGACCTCGCTGCGCTCAAGGAGAAAGCCAACGAGATGGGCTGCACCATCAACGTACTTATATTCGCGGCGCTCGCCATCGCCTTGCGAAAACGGGCGGCTGAAAACACCGGCAACGCGGCGCATATATATTTCTATATAGACCTGCGGCCTTTTTTTGACGGACGCAGGCCGATCTATGGCAATTTCGTCACCTCGGCCATAATCCGCGTTGAGGAAAAGCTGCTCAGAGACTACGCAGGGATGATACGGGAAATAAAGGCGCAACTGGAACGCAACGTGGCGATGGTCAGGAATAGAGACATAATCTACCCCTTCCTGCTGAACAAGCTGTCCACCCTCATGGGGGTAAGGTTGTACAGGCGACTCGTACACCACCTGAAAAAGAAGGGCACGCTTTATCCATGGTGCATCTTCTCAAACCTCGGTAACGTCGACAGGCTCAATTCCCACGGCACCCATGCCAGGCTCACCGAAGTGCTGGCCACGGTGGCGCAGATGGGCATATTCCTTACGGCGAGCAGTATCGACGGCAGGATGAGCACGAACGTATCATACCCTTCTGACGAGTTCACCAGCAATGAAATCAGAGAGTTCATTCGTACGGTTGAAGTGAGTCTGGGAGAAATATTGAAGGGGTGACGCAATGGGAAAATAGGAGCAATACTCCCCATCATGTCCTTTCAAACCCCCTTCGTTTGCCAATAATCCAAACACGCGCATCTCTTGGCTGTATTCAGAGGGTTCACTTCCCAGCCTTCTTCTTCCCTGTTGCAATTATCTATTCCCGGAGGACACCTCAGAGACTTCCTTACATAATCTCATGGCCGCGTTTCTATTGAGTTCGCGAAAGGACATTATCATGGGCTCCCGACGTTCCTGGCAAGAAAGATTTGAAATCAATCCGGTATGATGGTATCAAGCAAGGGACCCGGGGCGAATCCTCTTAAGGGGCCCCGCTTTATATCATAGAAAGGGGAGGAGTATGAATAGACAGATTATGCTTCTGGGATTTATTGCCCTTCTGGTTGGCCTTATCTTCCAGCCGGACATGGCATATGCAGATATTTTCCTTAAGCAGAAGCATCATAGGGACAGCTTCCAGATCATGGGACAAACCCAGCCTGCCAAGGACTTTATTCAGACTGTATGGATCACCAAGGATACTATGCGGAGCGACAGCGAACAGAACTCGCTCATCATCAGACTGGACAAGCAGATCGTTGATATCATTGACCATACCAAGAAGACATATACCGAGATGCCCCTGTATTTCGGCAAGGTCATGGACGAAGCGATCGGAGATAAGGCGGCACCCGAGGAAAAACAGGCCATGTCGAAGATGATCCAGGGGCTGATGAAGTTTTCCATGACCGTTACGGATACCGGGGAGGAGAAAAAGATCAACACATGGAACTGCAGCAAGTA
>CAYGXB010000533.1:0-2180 GCA_964353605.1 uncultured Bacteriovoracaceae bacterium | reverse complement strand
GGTCAACTGGAACGTCAGGGCCTGGTCGTCAAATCTTGCTTTCCCATCGAGAATGAAGCACGTAAGGGTCCAAAACATTCTGCCGACGCGGTCGAGCTGCTCTCTGGCCCCGGTTAAGTTGACCTTCAACCGAGCATGGACGTCTTCATCGAAATGCTCAAGTAGGACTTTCCGGGTATCCCGAATCCGGGAGGCTATTGTTTCGTCCAGCTCTTTTCCCAAAGCGACAAAAGCAGCCTCGATCTCCTCCAGTGTTCTGCATTGCTGGTAGATGTCAAGGACACGCCGCTCGAAGTCCACGCCGGACTCGATGCTTCCCAGGACTTCGTCGGATGCTCCAAAGATACCCGTGAAGAGGTTGAACTTTTCATTCAGGAGTTCGTAGACTCGACGATCCGCCTCGTTCCGCTCGTTCAGAAAGTTGATGACCACAACATCGTGCTTCTGTCCGTAACGATGGCACCGTCCGATCCGCTGTTCTATGCGTTGGGGGTTCCAGGGCAGATCGAAATTGATGACAAGGGAGCAGAATTGAAGGTTAATCCCCTCAGCGGCTGCCTCCGTCGCAATCAAAACGCTAGCATTGTCTCGGAAATGCTCAATGATAGCCATGCGTATGTCGATGGACCTTGAGCCCGAGGCGCGACCGGAATCCTTGTTTTCCTCCAGCCATTTTTCGTATATGAGTGTGGTTTGAGGCTCCTTGTTAGTGCCATTGAACGTGACGACTCTACCGGCATAGCCGTTAGCCTCCAGAAAGTCCAGCAGGAATCGCTGCGTACGGCGGGACTCTGTGAACACTAACGCCTTTTTTGCTGCACCAAGTTCATTCATTTTGGCGAAGCCGATCTCAAGTGCCTTCAAGAGCGCCCTCGTCTTTGTGTCGACGCCAATGCTGCGTGCCCACTGTACATATCGATTCAGTTCATCAATCTCAGCGTTTAACTTCTTCTTGTCGATCTGAAGAGGTTGGTCCTGGACCGGTTGTTGCGTTGCCTCGGTTTCTTCATTCCCGTCTAAAAGTTCGTCCAGGATCTCATTCTCGATATCTTCCTCTTCAATGATACGTTCTGCCAAAGAGGTTTCTGCGCCCGTGTTGTCCCGAATCGCAGTGAGTCTGTTCCGCATCGTCTCAAGCGTCCCGGCCACAGCCTGCGAGGAGGATGCAAGGAGCTTACGGACGATTAGCGCAGTGAGGTGCCTCTGCTGCTGAGGCAAAGCGTAGGTGTCCGGTCTTTTGAGAAACTCCGAAATTGCTTCGTAGAGCTTATGCTCTTGCTCAGTCGGCTGGAATGGCCGGGTAATAAGCCTTCGTTCGGTGTATCGAATATATTCCAGAACCTGGCTCCGGAGCGTGCGCTTGCAGAACGCCTTTAACCTCTGTCGGAGCCCCTCTAAGTCGTTACCTACATTTACAAACTGTGTTCGAAAAGCAGGAAGGTCACCAAAGATACGCCCGTCGATGATCGTAGACAAACCATAAAGTTCAAGGAGGGAGTTTTGAAGCGGCGTTGCTGTAAGCAATATCTTCCTCCGATCTTCCAATGCCCAACGGATATTCTGCCCCATACGATTGCTTTCGCGGTATGCGCTACGAAGTTTATGGGCCTCGTCAATGACCACAATGTCCCAGGGGATTGTCCGGATTTCATTTGCCCGGCTGCTGGCAAAATGCATCGAGCAGATAACCACTTGCTCCGTGGTAAAGGGGTTAGGATTCCCCTCGGTTTGGGCCTCACGATAGGTCTTTGCGTCCAGAACCGCGGTTGGCAAATGAAACTTCTCTTCCAGTTCCAGAGCCCACTGTTTTCGGATCGACGCCGGGCATACGACCAGGATGCGCCGGTGGCGCTCAGCCCAACATTGGCATATCACGAGGCCGGCCTCGATGGTCTTGCCGAGACCAACCTCGTCAGCCAACAATACACCTTTTGAAACGGGAGAACGAAGCGCAAAAAGCGCCGCTTCAATCTGATGCGGGTTTAAATCGACACAGGCGTCAAAGAGCGACCGAGACAGGCGGTGCACGCCCTCGCCACCAATGCGTGTTAGTTCATGAGCAAAATATCGAGCATGGTATGGAGTAGTCATATTCAACTCATGTCCGCGTTCCCGTAAAGGCGATTGGCATTTCGTTCCATGAACGGTTCTCCAGGAAACGCCCTGATCTCTTCTTGTTA
>CAYGXB010000532.1:0-2183 GCA_964353605.1 uncultured Bacteriovoracaceae bacterium | reverse complement strand
GGCGAGGGCCAGGGAGGGCCCGAGTCACACTCCCTTGAGCCTTCAGGGGGCTCGGCATCCGGGGTGCCTGATCGTTGCGAACCCGCAGAGCTTCCGGGAATTTTTGACATTCTCCCCTTTGCACACCCGACCGTCATGCAATGCGAGGTATAGCGACAATGGACGTCCTTTGTTTGCCCCCCTCCTTTGCCCATGCCTGCTCCCTCCATCGTCAGTACATCACAAAAGCCCTTGCCCCCTTTAAAGTATCATGGCATGAAGCATAATCATGCCATGCAGCTTGTCAAGGAAAGGGGATAAGGATTTCCCCTTTTCCGGCTGAGGGAAGGAGGAGCATGCCGGCTGCCGTCGTAGAACCGTTTGCCGAAATCCCGCGTGACGTTCCGGGGTATCTCCGAAGCCTGACCGGGAGATCCAGGCCGATCATCGGATATTTCTGCACGCATACGCCAATCGAGCTGATCCATGCCGCCGGGTTTCTGCCGGTGCGGATCTTCGGAGGCACCGGAGAGGTCGACCTGGCATACACCCTGGCGCCCACCTTCGTCTGCCCGCCCATGCTGCGCTCCCTCGAGGCGGCTCTCGGCGGCGCCTATGACTCTCTGGCCGGTGTAGTCCAGGGCTACACCTGCGACGTGGCCTGCGGGATGGTGAACATCTGGCAGGAGGCTTTTCCTGGGATCATGTGCCATACCCTGCCCCTGCCGTACAACGACTGCGTCGAAGGACGGGACTTCTTGCGCGCGGCCCTGATGGAGCTGATCGCGAAGCTCGAGCGGCTCGGAGGCCATTTCACTTCCGAGGGCCTTGCCCGTTCCCTGGATGTGTACGCCGCCATACGGCATAGCCTCCTCGATTTGTACCGCATGCGGTATGCAGGCCTTCTCCCCCTTGCCGCCGACGATTTTTACGACATCATCCACGCTGCTTTCATCGTGGCACCGGAAGAATACCTGACCATGCTCCATGAACTGAAGGGCTCACTGGAAGAGGTCTCCCCTCCCTCGACCGAGGGGGTCCCCGTGCTTGTTGCGGGGAGCATCATCGAGGACTCCTCCGTCTTCAAAATCCTCGAGTCGGTCGGCGCCCGGGTCGTGGCCGATGACCTCTGTACAGGCTTCCGCCCGTTCCATACCCCGGATGGAGAAGGCCCGGAGCCTATCGAGAGACTCATGGACCGGTACCTGCGCCGCCTCCCCTGCCCCAGCCGCTGCCGGGCCGAGGAGCGCCTGCCAATGATCCTCGAGCTCATCCGCCTTTCCAAGGCGCAGGGGGTGGTGTTCCTCCTCCAGAAGTTCTGCACGCCCCACCTGGCCGATGAGCCGGTCCTCCGGAGGGCGCTGTCCCAGGAGGGAATCCGCAGCCTAGTCGTGGAGCTGGAAGCCACGGGCATCCATACAGGACAGCTGACGACCCGGCTGCAAAGCTTCGTGGAGATGCTCAAGGAGTCATAAGGATGGAGGAGAAGAAAAAGAAATCCACCAAGCGGTTGCAGTCCGCCCGGGAGCTCAACCGTATCGTGGCGGAGTATTACCTGGAATGCAACGCCGCCAAGGCTTCCGGCAAGCCCGTGGGCTGGATGCCCCCCATGAACGGCGTGATCGAGGTGTTTTATGCCATGGATCTCCAGCCCGTCTTTCCGGAGAACTGGTCTCCGGTCTGTGCCGCCTTCGGCCTCACGCCGGATAACTTCCAGAGGACCGACGCGCTCGGCTATTCCCGTGACCTCTGCGGCTACCTCAGGAATATCACAGGTTACGTCTACGGCCCCATGCACGGCGAAGGCATCCCGCTGGGCGGCCTGCCCGAGCCGGACCTGATCCTTTCCCCCGGCGGCGGCTGCATCCCCGTCCAGAAGATCTTCCACATCCTGGAGCGGCGCTTCCCCGAGGCCAAGGTGTTCAGGGCCGACCTCCCCCAGGTGGCCGTGGAGGACATCCAGCCCCATCATCTCCGTTACGCCCTGAAAGAGATAGAGCGGCTCATCGCCTTTCTGGAAGGGGCCACAGGCCGCACGCTCAATCCCGACCGCCTGCATGCAGCCGTCATGCTCTCCGACCAGGCCTGTGCCCTGTGGGACGAGATCATGTCTTACCGGCGCTGCATCCCCACCCCGCTGTCCGCCGCGGAGATAGGCATCATGTTCGTCATGGTTACGCGGCAGGGGACGCAGATCGCCGTCG
>CAYGXB010000531.1:0-2201 GCA_964353605.1 uncultured Bacteriovoracaceae bacterium | reverse complement strand
GGTGCTGCGCCTCTTCGATAATGGCCGGGGTCAATTCCTCCACCATACATCCAAGCATTATCCTGGACATGGCTTCGCAGGGTTTGTTATTAGACTCCTGTGCAATTCTAAATGCCTCTTCGGCATACCTCCTGGAACGTTCCAGATTGCCTGCAGCCACAAATGTGGGTAATATCGTTCATATATGACAGTCTTTGACTTACTTTGGGGAGGTGATATTGATAGCTTGACTTTATAACTGCGCACCTTATTATTATCCAATCTTCGTTCTGCTAATACGACACTTTCTCGCGGATATTCACCGATCGATCGCCGCTGAAGCGGACTTTTTTTATAACTTGGGGGTGTTATGAGAGCAAGACCTTCGGAGGCAACCATTCAAAGGACACTGGCGCGTTTCACAGACAAACTAACCACGGCCGAGCAAGCCGTATCCTGGATCAAACCCGGAGACAAGGTCTTCGTCGGCAACGCCTGCGCCACACCGCAGACCCTTATCATGGCATTGGAACAGCTCAAGAGATCGCCGGCGGATGTCCAGTTGTTCCATTTCATCACCAACGGTGCCATACCAAAGAAAGACGGGGTACCGTATACCCGGTATCACCACAAGTCATTCTTTGTCGGCACGGACAATCGTGAGATCGTCAATCTCGGTCAGGCGGACTATGTGCCTATCTCGCTTCCGCAGGCATGCGCCCTGATCAACCATGGCAGGGTGCTCCTCGATGTCGCCCTCATTCAGGTAAGCCTGCCCGATGAATATGGACATGTGAGCCTGGGCATATCCGTGGATATCACCCGCACCGCCGTGGACAAGGCCAAACTGGTGATAGCCGAGATAAACCCTCATATGCCCTGGACCATCGGGGACACGTTCATCCCGGTTGATCGCATAGATCACATGGTATTGGTGGATACGCCCATAAGCGAATATGTCCACCCACGGGTGGTGGATGCCATCTCGGAGCGGATCGCCCGGTATGTGGCAAGGATCATCGAGGACGGGTCCACACTCCAGATCGGGCTGGGGCGGGTCCCCAATGAGATGTTCAAGTACCTCACCAACCGCAAGGACCTCGGCATCCACTCGGATGTCATCACCGACCCGATCATCGATCTCATAGAGAAGGGCGTCATCACCGGCAATGCGAAATCTATACACCGGGGTCAGGTCGTCACAAGCTATTGCATCGGCACCCAACGTCTGTATGACCTCATTGACAGAAACCCCATGTTCTCATTCCACCCTATCGAATACATCTGCGACCCTTCCATCATGGCCAAGAACAACAAGTTGGTATCCGTCACCCAGGCCTTCGCCATCGACCTTACCGGCCAGGTATGTGCCGATCAGTTCGAGGGCGAATTCTACAGCGGGGTATCGACCCAACCGGAGTTTCTCAGGGGGGCGGCGAGCTCGCCGGGAGGCAAGCCGATCATCTGCCTGTCATCCACGACGGAAGACGAGAAGGCCTCCCGTATACGACCCCTGCTGCATGAAGGGGAAGGGGTCACCATTGCACGCTCGGATATCCATTATGTCATCACCGAATATGGTACGGCCTATCTTTTCGGCAAATCCATCCGTGAGCGGGCATTGGCCCTCATCGAGATCGCGCACCCGTCCTTCCGCGCGTGGTTGTTGGAAGAGGCCAAGCGTCTTGGGTATGTCCGCAAGGACCAGGAGTTGAAAAGCAAGATAGCCTATCCCTGCGATGAAGAGTTCGAGGTGAGGCTCAAGAACAGCGTGAAGGTTACCATTCGACCTTCAAGGGCCAGCGACGAGCAAGGGTTGCAGGACTTGTTCTACCACCTGACACCCAAGGATGTGTATACACGGTTCTTCACCGGGCTTGATTCGCTCTCGGTCTCGAAGGCGCAGCATCTGTGCAATGTCGACTACGACCATGAGATGGCCTTCGTGGCGGTGACCGGTGAAAAGGAAGAGGATGAATGCATCATCGGCAGCTCATGCTACTATGTGGATGAAGCCACGAAGTTGGCCGATGTCGCTTACATGATCCGACCGGAATGGCAGAGCGTTGGCGTAGGAAGCTGTCTTCAGAATAAGATGATCGAGTATGCGAAAGAACGGGGCGTGCTTGGTTTTACCGCCGACATCCTGACCGAGAATGAAAAGATGGTCAAACTGGCCCGCCATTGCACAAATGTATCCATGACTCCTAGCCACGGCATCT